>NZ_CP077675.1:0-122124 GCF_019048985.1 Klebsiella sp. PL-2018 | reverse complement strand
AAAACAGTCAGTGCACTTCCTCCGCCTCTTTGACATTAATGCGACAGAACCGAATATCGTCGCATCGCCACACGTTACGACAAAACAGCCAGGAAATATCTGGCTGGGTTGTATCCGACTGTTTTACAGAAGGTTATGCAATTAAGGGACACAGCCTAGTAGGCTGTACCACACGCATCTCCTACTGGGATATACTTTCGCAAGGCAACAATAAACTTTCGGTTTTTAGCTTTTAGCTCTTACTATGCCAGGTTTCACCCGGCAAAAACATAACGCATCGTGGCTTCATCATCGGTTGAGTTGCACCCCTGGTGTACGATGATTTTTAAAAAAAGTATCCCGGTGTTTTCAGTGTTCCGTTAGCCTCATCAATGGTGTAAGCCAGATTTATGTTTCTCGGGCGAACAACCAATATGGTGTCCATAGCGATCATCGGGAGAGCCTGTCCGCCTTTCCCTTGATTACGTCCGGTATACAGCGTGATCGGAATTTCACGAAACAGAATTCGGTAATAGCGTTCTTTATCATCCTGCGGCCCACGGTAGAAAATCTTAAAAAACTCACTCGCCTGCGGAGCCAGTGAAAAATTCAGCGGAGTAAACAGAAGTTCGCCTTCAGAAATAGTACTTCTGTTTTCACCTCCCGGTCCCGGCTTATCAATTTTTACTGCGCCGATACTGTATATATTCTGTTTCTGGCTATCGTTATAGATTCGTTTACTGATAAATGATTTATCCGATGGCATCTCATAAATGGTCGACTCCAGGTAGACTGCCTGTGTAGAGAATGCTGTCAGACCGGAAAGTAGAATAAATACCCATCTAAGCGCCAGACGGCGGCGGTTCATGGCGTCACTCCCACCCAATTCGCCGTGACTTGTATCTCTCCACTGGCGCTGACGACACCTTCCCAGTCAGCGCCGGAAACGGTTAACATCGAACGCGAATCATTCATTGGGAAAAGCAACTTCAAATCAGTAGAATAATAGCTCCCATCGTCATTGTTATTTGCGTCCCAGGGCGTCTGTTGCCACTGCGCATCTCTCATACTGACTGCATCTTCATCGCAGCTATTTCGTTTTTGCACCACGCCCCCCGACTGACTGTTGTACTGCAGAAAAGCGGGAATTGGGACGGACAGCCCGCCTTGCGCAGACGTAAACAGACAGTAAGGACATTGTTTATCGTCATACTTTCCCCAATAACTTGCGCGGTAATACTGTCGGCCTGACGGGGGCCTGAGACGGTTACGGTGTAATCCATTTCTATAGGATGGGCATCGCCAATCGTGCCACTACCACTCGAAGAAGAAGTGTAATTCGAGGAGACTATACTGATTCCATACTCCTTCGGCACAATATTGAGCTGTAGCGAAGGGGGTAAACTGGTAAAATCCAGATTCTGGTGTCACTCCATTTTCAAAAGCAAACGTAAAAGGTTGGCTATTTGATATGCTGATCCCATTGTCCACCCATATTTTTCAGGAATGTTTTCGATAAAAATACATAGACATATTTGTTTTCATTACCACTACTAAAAACATTACTATAAACCGATTTAGTGTTATAGTTAGTCCAGGTTTGGCCATCACCAGAATATTTTATTGTGGCAGGGGCAGGCGAAAAACGGAGTAAGCTGCTATCAGCCAACATGCTAATTGTTAGTCTGTTCGTTAATCTGCTTTCTTGCTCTAAAGTATAAGACACCATCTTGCAGATAACACCATCAGCACGGTCGACCACTCCTATCTCACAGTTACCACTGTCTTTATTGATGCTAGGGGTACCATCACTTGCAATAAATAATTCCTGAAATGCATTGGTGGAAAATAAAGAAAGATGAGCTAGTTTACGTACTGAGAATGGTCTGATATACCAATTACCTCTTTCTTGGTCTTTACAGCGCTTCCCATCCGCATAATCGTAATTAATATTGGTTCTACAAAAGTTAAGTTTAAATGTTTCATTGCCCCCAACCTCCATTTTGCGAAAATATTCAAACGCCGAATTTGAAAACGATGCAAAACCATAGATTCCACCGTCAGTTCCTGCTCCGGTTGTTTTGGCATGATAATAACCAAATTGATCGGTAACGTCGCCAGCTATGAAGCCAGATGAAGGGCAATTAGCACCACGAGTACATCGAAGACCACTGAATGGCTCACTTATCGGCGAGTTCTCAATCCACATATCCTTATAGTAAGCGGCAGAGCCGCTCCAACCAATAAAGCCCATATATCCGATGCTAACTTGGTTAGATCCGTCAAGCTTTACCCAAGTGTTCGCCCCACTAAAACGAGGGTTTTGTGCAGATGGTGTTATAAAATATTCGTTATCAATGTTATTTTCTATAAATAAGAAATTGTTACTCTCCAAGGGCTGAGTGGTCGCAGAAAGCGCCCTGGCGGACGGAGATAACCCGATAAGAACACAACCCATAATTAGAGAAATACATTGTTTCATTAAATATACCTTATCGCTGCGCAATTGTGGATTGCGGAGCACATTTCACATCCCCTACCCACGCTGCGCCGCGTGCATTTTCCAGATCTAGTTCAGTTTCGCATCTGATGCCAGTGGCTGAAATTAACGTTATGACCGGATACTTTTTATCGATATCGATAGCAAACTCACCCTTTTCATCTGTACGCGTTTTACCAATGTGATTATGGATATCGGTATTTGCAGCCAACTGTCCATTGGGATAACGAATGCGCCCGAATACGGTGACCATGCTTTTCACTTCAGGGTTGATAACACCCACGTTACCCGGATATAGCGTCAGCTCCTGTTTGCGTCCTGAAACAATATCGAAGCTGTCCTCAGAGTTTTTATCATTAAGGAGTTCCAGATTGTACTGAGCATAGGGCGGCAGTGCAATGAAATTTGATTTACCGCTGAGAAGATAATTGCGGTTATTAATCTTCGCAGCCAGTTTCCCTTCGCCGGTCAAATCTGTTTTCACAATGATGCCAGACCGCTGCCGCTCCTTGCTCAGGCCGAAATCTTTACCTGCCCACGCCAGAGCCCCCTGTGAAGAAAAGTTCATACTGGTGGATTTGTCCGCAGAACGCGTTACCGATACATTGCCGGCGTTATATTTCGTGTCATAACTCAAATTGCCGTTTACCGAATAATTATTGTCGTAATACTGTTCGCCACTCAGACGCGTTGATGCCGACAGTCCGACCGATTTAATCAGGCCCTCAGCATACTGCTTACGTGCGCTGAGATTACCCCGAGTACTGCCATAGCGATCCCGGGAGACGCCCATGTTCAACCAGGATGCCAACGGCAACGATAAATCCAGACTGACATAACGTTCCTGTCGTCCATCATCATTTCGGTTGTTGTAGTAATAACGCTGAATACCTGCACGCAACCCAACCGTGCCATACCTGCCTGAAAAAAGAGTCGTACTGTAGTCCAGATTACGATATATATTTCCCGAGTAGCGATTCTCCGTCTGACTCACGGTGAGCGAGCCGCCATGAGAAATAAACTTTCCGAGGTTAAGAGTCCCGCCAATGGAATAATTATCACGCTCCTGCATGGGCAGACGGTCGCCAATTTTACTGTCTTCACGAGATGCCCAAAGGGAACCATATCCCTCAGGTACATTAAGGTTGATGTTATTGATATTTCGCCATGACGAATCATTCGCCACCAGCGTCTGACTGCCAATGCTTACGTACTCATTCACATTGAGCGTGGCATCCGTTTCATTAACCGCATTATCACCAAAACCGTAGAGCGTGGACTTCAGGCCCAGCCCCGACAATATCGCCAGCGTCACCGATGCGCCCCCACCAGCAATCCAGGTCTGCTCGCTGCCCAAATCCTGATAATGATTACGCTTATAACTCACACGGTCATAATCCAGTGAGCCACCAAACAGTTGCCACGAGAGCTGCTCAATCCCGGCAGTTTGTTGGCGGGCAAAGATTTTATTAACCCTGCTGATACGACTATTAATTGTCCTGCCATTGACCACGATATCTACCGTGACGTCATAAACTCCATACGGAAAACGACTGGTATCAATTTCATAACTGCCCATATTAAAGTTCTGGACGCTGAGCAAACGCCCATCACGGAAGACATGAACCTCGCCAGCTGCTGGCAAAAATACGGTAATCGGCGTGAGTGAAAGCGCGGTATTCTCAACAACCGTACTTCCTTTGTTTCCGTAGCTCACACCGTAAATTTTCCCGCCATTCAGCGCATTCAGGCTGGCAATAGACTGGACATTCCAGGTGTCGAGCATCCCAAGCGCCAGTCGATACCCGTCATAATCACGCTCATACATCGCACGATAGAGTGTACTGGTGCCGTTGCTGTCGCCGATGCCGTAAAACGAACCGTTAATGTTGATATGGTGCTCGCGCAGCGATGTAGTATTGTCCACCGTCAGATAGCTGCGGGTACTGCTGCCATTATGATAATCGTTGTAGTAGGTACCAAAGCTATAATTCAGGACGTTAGAGAGAAACTCCACGCTGGAAGGTCCAAGCAAACTACTGCGTGGGACAATCGCCTCAGTTAACGCATCTTTACTGACAATCATCTCCAGATGAAATGAAGAAACGTTGAGCTGCAGGCGTGCATTGTCCGATAGCTCGATATTTGTGTTATCGTGAAATTTCACATCACGAATTTTTTCTACCACCGCACGAGTTTTTCCAGATAACACAGTATTATTAGGCAATTCAGCAAGAGCCAGTGATTTAACTGTAATATTACCATCAACAAGCGAAATTACCGCATCGGCAATTTTTTGTTGACTTTTCTCGTCAGTCTCGTTGTAACGAATATATACAGGCACCGTCATTCCCTGCTCCAGTGAACGGGCGAAAGCGCTTGGAATAATGTAATTAGCCACTTTTACTGGGGCTGCATGTAAAAATCCTAGTGTCGTCGTGAGAAAAATGCAAACGCTACCCTTTACAATATTTTTAGTTGCTATGCCCATGATAAAATTCCGGTAATCAATTTTTTCAGTACAGATGGTAGCTATCGACCATCACTTCACTGTAATAAACTGCTTACCGTGCCAGATACCGATGTGTGAACGGTTATTGCTAATGTCAGTAAACTGTAATTGTATTTTCGTACCCGGCATAATGTAATAACGTTCGCGACAACCTCGTCCCTGATCGTGAGCCTTATCCTTACATGCGCCATAGGCGATCACACGAAACGAAACATTGCCATTATTGGTAATAACATCGCCATTTCGGCTATATTCGAAACGCTCTTTTCGCGGCGCGACCACCAGAATAGTACCAATTTCAGCCGACGCTGTTGCAACCGCCATTTTATTCGCCCGGGTTTCCGCGCTCTCGGTGACCGGCTCATCTATCCATTGCAGACGATAATAACGCTCGATATCATCTACAGGTCCCTTATAAAAGAAGCGAAATACATCCTTTGCCTGACCGGGAAGAATAAGATTGGCAGGTGTAGAAAGTAACTCTCCAGAATTGACAGGATTTATTTCGACGCCTCCCGCCAAAGGTGATGACAATTGTTTTACCGAAACACTGATATAACGCGCCGCATCAGTTGTATTAGTGATCTCTTTCGATAATGAACTCTCAGCAGAAGTCATTATCGATGTGATTTCACCTACATTAATGGCCCATCCGGGAAAAGATGCTACTGCTCCAACGAACATCGCTGTCGGTAAATATTTTTTCATGACACTATTCCTGATAAATAAGGGAGAAACAATTCCCCCTTATTTTTTTATTACTTAGGCATCCGGAGACGGAGTATTCCAGGTTGCAGTAAACTGGACTTTAACATCACCAGACCAATAGCCGTCAGGCAGTGCAGCAAACTCATCTACCGGGTCCTTATCAGGACCAGTCGCTGATTCGATGGTGAATTTGAAGGTGGATTTATCGCTTACACGAGATGTACCATTATAAGCACCGTTAGCCACTAGGTTTTCAAGACCAGCTGTCTTAGCTGTGGAAACCAAAACGGTATCAGTTGTTTTATTGAGTGCCGTACCGTTCCATGCCACCCCTACGCCAAGTGTGGAGGCATCCTCACCACTGCCTTTGATTAAGGTGTTACTGATAATCTTAGCTGCCAGCGAAAAATCGGTTGCTGTATCTTGCCCGGTAATGGACACATCAAAACCACTGTCCTGAGCGTTAAAAGTATTCAGTGCTTCGGCATACTCGAAAGTCAAAGAGCTTAACGGAGTGACAGTCAACAGACTGGTGGTGTCTTTTGTAGCCGTAGCATCCCACGAAGCTGTTGCTGAAGCTGTAACATCTGCCATCGCGCTTGTTGCAATAATAGATGAGGAAACCAGAGATGCTACTAAAAACATTTTTTTCATTATTTTCATCCTAAACAATTGCCTTTGCTTGCCTTGCCTTTGCTTGCTTTGGCTTGCTTTGGCTTGGCTTGGAGCCTATCCCATTAGGGCTATTTACTTGCCATTTTGAACCTAGTCAGAGCTCAGAATCCTCACGTACGAAGTGTACGCCCCAGTTTTTGCGCGTTGGTCGTGTTCAAACTGTCGGAGCCAATTACGCCTGCAGGAATAGGCTCTTAATCGTTAATCAATTACTAAAACACAGTAACTACTGTATACCAATTTCCTAACCTTGATCCAGCATTACTGACCATGCCCCTGATCCGAAATGCCTTCCAGCGATTACATTATCCTGTCGATATCATCGCCCAGTGTGTACGCTGGTATCTGGCCTATGCCCTGAGCCTGCGTAATCTGGAGGAGATGATGAGTGAGCGCGGGATTGTGGTTGACCATTCCACGTTGCATCGCTGGGTCATCCGCCTGGTGCCGTTACCGGATAAGGTCTTTCGCCGACATAAGCGCACAGTCGGTCGGCGATGGCGTATGGATGAAACCTACAGTGTGCCCGGAGTTCAGGGGTAGAGTCTTAGGGAGTGGTGTAAATTCAGCAGGATGGTGAGAGCCATCGGCTTATCCGGTAAGGTAATGGTTACTAAGACATTATCTGAAAAGGAGTCAACCGATGGCTGACAACAGCATGACATTCAGCAATACCCTGATGCAACTCGGCGGTGAGGACTTTCTGCGTGAACTCACTGAATTTATGCTCAACCGCATCATGGAAGCCGATGTCACACAGCGTATTAACGCAAAGCCCCATGAACGCAGTGATGAGCGGGAGACTTACCGCAATGGCTACCGTGACCGTCAGTACAACACCCGGCTCGGTACGCTGGACCTGCGTATCCCGAAGCTGCGTGAAGGCACCTACTTCCCGTCCTTCCTCGAAGCCCGCAGGCTGTCTGAGAAAGCGCTCAATGCGGTTATCCAGGAAGCGTGGATAAACGGCGTCTCCACCCGCAAGGTTGACGCGCTGGTCCAGTCGATGGGAATGACGGCATCTCCCGCAGCCAGGTGTCGTCCATCTGTCGTGGCATAGATGAGCGCGTACAGGCGTTCCTGCACCGACCACTGGAGGGGGAATGGCCTTACCTGTGGCTGGATGCGACTTACGTGAAAGTGCGCAAGAACAGCCGGGTGGTCAGCGTGGCCGTTATAATCGCCTGCGCGGTTAACCTGGACGGACGCCGGGAAATTATCGGAATGGGCATCGGCGAGTCAGAAGCCAAAGCGTTCTGGCTGGCCTTCCTGCTGAGCCTGAAGGAGCGCGGTCTGGAGGGCGTGAAGCTGGTCATCTCCGACTCGCACAGCGGTCTGAAGGCGGCGATACAGCAGGTGTTCTCCGCCAGCTGGCAGCGCTGCCGGGTTCACTTCATGCGCAACGTGCTGAGCCGCGTCAGCAGGGCGAACCAGTCGGTGGTACGTGCGGCACTGCAACAGGTGTTCGTGCAGACCGACGAGAAAAGCGCCCATGCCACCTGGCGTGAGGTTGCCGGTCAACTGGAGAAGAGCAATCCGGCAGTCACGGAGATGATGGACGAGGCCGAAGCAGATGTGCTGGCATACTTCAGCTTCCCTAAAGCGCATCGGGTGAAGATCCACTCCACCAACACACTGGAACGCCTGAACAAAGAGGTGAAGCGGCGTGCTGACGTAGTGGGCATCTTCCCCAATGAAGAGAGCATAACCCGACTTCTGGGGGCCGTGCTGACGGAACAGAACGAGGAATGGCTGCTGCAGAACCGTTATCTGCCACAACATACTATGACGGAGATAGACCAGGCCGCTGAAACTGAAGTAATCGAGGCGCTGCCACTCAGCGCTTAACAGACATATTACCGGACCGGAAGGCCGGATCTGAATTTACACCACCTTGACAGACTCGACCAGTTCAAGGGCGAGCATGGACGCTCAAATGAACCACGAGCCTGTCTGGAATATTGAACCGGTAGCTCATGACGAGTAACCCTACAATCCCGCCTGGTGTGACGGCGGAGAACCTGAGCGGCAGTGACCTGCGGCATGCCCGCAGGGTGATGTAACCCGCTGACAACGGGGATTGAGGCGAGATCACTAAGCCGAGATGATCCTCAAGGTTGAGTACTGAAAGGCTGAAGAACATGAACCCGTTAATCCGCCTCTGTGGGTTGAAAATGTCACCACGGCCTATGTGATCTGACAGGCCGTGCAGAAGGAACTGACACTGATAGATATGCCGTGTCGGTCAAAAGTGTTTTGACATGTAAGCAGAACACCGGGACAGCAGCGCCTAACACGCTCGCGTTGCTGACTTCTGCCAACTTGCGGCAAGCAAGGACAAAGAGTGCGACGGGCAGCCTCCTCAGTATGTTTGAGTCCAGACAGGTGAACCGGGGAAGGTCAGTGTCGGATGTTAAGGGGGCATGGCTCCGATGACGCGCTGGCTGGCGGAGCTTCCGTAGTAGTCCGCGATGGGGAAAGCCTATTACATGGCGAAGGGGAGCAGTTTAAATGTGTTTGCGAAGTGGATTAACTGACCCAGTGAGGTGAAGACCTTTGATAATCAGCGAAATGCAACGCAAGCTTGCCACATGGGCAGCAACTGATCCGTCCCGACGGATTGAACGGCCGATGCGTCTGATAACACAACAAGAATGGCTGGCTGAAGCGGCGCGGATCACACTTTCATCAAAGGGGGCTCATACCCCCGGCGTTGACGGTGTGAACAAAACAAAGCTACAGGCCGGACTGACTGCTGAGCTGCAAAGGCTCAGCCAAGAACTTCTCTCGGGTCACTACCAACCTATGCCAGCCAGACGGGTTTATATCCCTAAAAGCAACAGCAAACTGCGGCCTCTGGGCATCCCCACGTTGCGGGATCGTATTGTTCAGCGGGCCATGCTGATGGCAATTGTAGTGGCACTCTGAATTTGGCCACCTGAGTAGAGGTGATATGCTCACCTCAACATCTTACAGGTGAACCAATGAGCAAAATATTTACTGCTGAATTTAAAGCCGAAGCGGCAAAACTGGTCCTTGATCAGAACTACACTCACGGTGAAGCGGCTAAAGCGATGAACCTCAGCCTCTCGCTGGGTTAAATCGTTACGTATGGAGCGCCAGGGGAAAACGCCCCCGGGGCTGCCTCTGACGCCTGAGCAGACGGAACTCAGGAAAATGAGAAAACAAATACAACGCCTTGAAATGGAAAATGAAATCCTAAAAAAGGCTACCGCGCTCTTGATGTCGGACTCCCTGAAAAGTTCACGATAATCGACAGTCTGAGGGCGCACTACCCGGTAGCGCCATTGTGCCGGCTGTTCGGTGTTCACCGAAGCAGTTATCGTTACATTCGTAAAAATGGCAGGGATTCTGACGCTGAGCGGGCCGTCAAACGGAGTCTCGTCAGTGAAGTCTGGAATGCCAGTGGTGGCTCTGCTGGCGCGAGAAGTATCGCCACGATGGTCAGCGGCCGGGGCGTCAGACTCGGGCGATGGCTTGCAGGTAAGCTAATGAAAGAGCTGGATATCGCCAGTTGTCAGGCCCCGGCGCATAAATACAAATGCGGCGGGAACGAACACGTTGAAATACCTAACCATCTCGACCGGCAGTTCGCGGTAACAGCGCCGGATCAGATCTGGTGCGGCGATGTGACCTATATCTGGACGGGAAAATGCTGGGCTTATCTGGCCGCCGTGCTGGATCTGTTCGCCCGTAAACCTGTGGGCTGGGCGATGTCGACGTCGCCGGACTCGGCCCTCACGGTCAAAGCGTTGCAGATGGCCTGGGAGCATCGGGGGAAGCCAACAGGAGTGATGTTCCACAGTGACCAGGGCAGTCACTATACCAGCCGCCAGTACCGGCAGGCTCTGTGGCGCTGTCGAATAAAGCAGAGCATGAGTCGACGCGGTAACTGCTGGGATAATGCCCCTATGGAACGGTTCTTCCGGAGCCTGAAGACCGAATGGGTGCCGACGAAGGGCTATAACAGCTTCAAAGAAGCTCAGAGCGCGATAATCCGCTACATCACGGGCTATTACAGTGCCATCCGGCCCCACTGGTATAACGGTGGGTTAACGCCAAATGAATCAGAGCGGCTGTTCCACGAACAGTCAGGTCGTGTGGCCAAAATTAGTTGACCACTACAATATGTAGTGGCACACTGAATTTGGCCACCTGAGTAGAGGTGATATGCTCACCTCAACATCTTACAGGTGAACCAATGAGCAAAATATTTACTGCTGAATTTAAAGCCGAAGCGGCAAAACTGGTCCTTGATCAGAACTACACTCACGGTGAAGCGGCTAAAGCGATGAACGTCAGCCTCTCCGCCATCAACCGCTGGGTTAAATCGTTACGTATGGAGCGCCAGGGGAAAACGCCCCCGGGGCTGCCTCTGACGCCTGAGCAGACGGAACTCAGGGAAATGAGAAAACAAATACAACGCCTTGAAATGGAAAATGAAATCCTAAAAAAGGCTACCGCGCTCTTGATGTCGGACTCCCTGAAAAGTTCACGATAATCGACAGTCTGAGGGCGCACTACCCGGTAGCGCCATTGTGCCGGCTGTTCGGTGTTCACCGAAGCAGTTATCGTTACATTCGTAAAAATGGCAGGGATTCTGACGCTGAGCGGGCCGTCAAACGGAGTCTCGTCAGTGAAGTCTGGAATGCCAGTGGTGGCTCTGCTGGCGCGAGAAGTATCGCCACGATGGTCAGCGGCCGGGGCGTCAGACTCGGGCGATGGCTTGCAGGTAAGCTGATGAAAGAGCTGGATATCGCCAGTTGTCAGGCCCCGGCGCATAAATACAAACGCGGCGGGAACGAACACGTTGAAATACCTAACCATCTCGACCGGCAGTTCGCGGTAACAGCGCCGGATCAGATCTGGTGCGGCGATGTGACCTATAGTGTGCCCGGAGTTCAGGGCGGGCATGGATGCTTAAATGAACCGCGAGTCTGTCTGGAATATTGAACCGGTAACTCACGATGAGAAACCCAACAATCCCACCGGGTGTGACGGTGGAGAACCTGAGCGGCAGTGACCTGCGGCATGCCCGCAGGGTGATGTAACCCGCTGACAACGGGGATTGAGGCGAGATCACTAAGCCGAGATGATCCTCAAGGTTAAGTACTGAAAGGCTGAAGAACATGAACCCGTTAATCCGCCTCTGTGGGTTGAAAACGTCACCACGGCCTACGTGATCTGACAGGCCGTGCAGGAGGAACTGGCAGTGATACGTAAGCACTGCCGGTCGAAGGTGTTTTGACATGTATGCGAAACACCGGGGCAGCAGCGTCTATCACGCTTGCGTTGCTGACTTCTGCCAACTTGCGGCAAGCAAGGATAAAGAGTGCGACGGGCAGCCTCCTCAGTATGCCTGAGTCCAGGCAGGTAAACCGGGGAAGGTCAGCGACGGATGTTAAGGGGGCATGGCTCCGATGACGCGCTGGCTGGCGGAGCTTCCGTAGTAGTCCGCGATGGGGAAAGCCCATTACATGGCGAAGGGAAGCAGTTTGAATGTGTTTGCGACGTGAATTAACTGACCTAACGAGGTGAAGACCTTTGATAATCAGCGAAATGCAACGCAAGCTTGCCACATGGGCAGTCACCGATCCGTCCCTACGGATTCAACGGCTGCTGCGTCTGATAACACAACCAGAATGGCTGGCTGAAGCGGCGCGGATCACGCTTTCATCAAAGGGGGCCCATACCCCCGGCGTTGATGGCGTGAACAAAACAATGCTACAGGCCAGACTGGCTGTTGAGCTGCAAATCCTCAGGGATGAATTACTCTCAGGCCACTACCAGCCCTTGCCCGCCAGACGGGTTTACATCCCTAAAAGCAACGGCAAACTGCGACCACTGGGTATCCCCGCGTTGCGGGATCGTATTGTTCAGCGGGCCATGCTGATGGCGATGGAGCCGATATGGGAGAGTGATTTTCATACGCTCTCATATGGCTTCCGGCCTGAGCGCAGTGTCCACCACGCGATCCGCACGGTGAAATTACAGCTCACAGACTGTGGTGAAACCCGGGGACGCTGGGTGATTGAAGGCGACCTGTCCAGTTACTTCGACACCGTACATCATCGACTGCTGATGAAGGCTGTACGCCGCAGGATCAGTGACGCACGTTTCATGACTCTGCTGTGGAAAACCATCAAGGCGGGACATATCGATGTCGGTCTCTTTCGGGCGGCCAGTGAAGGTGTGCCACAGGGCGGTGTTATATCGCCGCTATTATCGAACATCATGCTGAATGAGTTCGATCAATACCTGCATGAGCGCTACCTGAGCGGGAAAGCCAGAAAAGATCGGTGGTACTGGAATAACAGTATCCAACGGGGCCGAAGTACGGCGGTCAGAGAAAACTGGCAGTGGAAACCCGCGGTGGCGTACTGCCGCTATGCCGATGATTTTGTCCTCATCGTCAAAGGCACCAAAGCACAGGCGGAAGCCATCAGGGAGGAGTGTCGGGGTGTGCACGAAGGCAGTCTGAAACTCAGGCTGAACATGGATAAGACTAAAATCACCCATGTTAATGACGGCTTTATCTTTCTGGGGCACAGGATCATTCGCAAACGCAGTCGTTATGGCGAGATGCGAGTGGTCTCAACGATCCCGCAGGAGAAAGCCAGAAACTTCGCCGCATCGCTGACAGCACTGTTATCAGGCAACTACAGTGAAAGCAAAGTCGATATGGCTGAACAACTCAACCGAAAACTGAAAGGCTGGGCCATGTTCTATCAGTTCGTTGATTTTAAGGCCAAAGTCTTCAGTTATATCGACCGTGTCGTGTTCTGGAAGCTGGCTCACTGGCTGGCCCGCAAATACCGTACAGGTATCGCTTCCCTGATGAGGTGGTGGTGTAAATCACCGAAACCGGGTCAGAGCAAAACGTGGGTTTTATTTGGTAAAACCAATCACGGCAAGCTCAGCGGCGAAATACTGTACCGGTTGGTGGGGCAAGGCAAGAAGCTGTTCCGCTGGCGGCTACCCGAAGGTAATCCCTATCTGAGGACGGAGACCAGAAACACGTATACATCGCGCTTTACAGAAGTGGCAATGGCGTTCGCCAGCATTT
This sequence comes from Klebsiella sp. PL-2018, assembly GCF_019048985.1. Classification (NCBI taxonomy): domain Bacteria; kingdom Pseudomonadati; phylum Pseudomonadota; class Gammaproteobacteria; order Enterobacterales; family Enterobacteriaceae; genus Klebsiella; species Klebsiella sp. PL-2018. The sequence goes on along the minus strand of NZ_CP077675.1, from coordinate 108,663 downwards.
AAATGGAGAGCCGGATGCGCTGAAAGGTGCACGTCCGGTTCGGGGAGGAGAGGCAGGGAAATAGTCCGACTACGCCCTGCCTCTTACTCTACTCTGGACGGGAAAATGCTGGGCTTATCTGGCCGCCGTGCTGGATCTGTTCGCCCGTAAACCTGTGGGCTGGGCGATGTCGACGTCGCCGGACTCGGCCCTCACGGTCAAAGCGTTGCAGATGGCCTGGGAGCATCGGGGGAAGCCAACAGGAGTGATGTTCCACAGTGACCAGGGCAGTCACTATACCAGCCGCCAGTACCGGCAGGCTCTGTGGCGCTGTCGAATAAAGCAGAGCATGAGTCGACGCGGTAACTGCTGGGATAATGCCCCTATGGAACGGTTCTTCCGGAGCCTGAAGACCGAATGGGTGCCGACGAAGGGCTATAACAGCTTCAAAGAAGCTCAGAGCGCGATAATCCGCTACATCACGGGCTATTACAGTGCCATCCGGCCCCACTGGTATAACGGTGGGTTAACGCCAAATGAATCAGAGCGGCTGTTCCACGAACAGTCAGGTCGTGTGGCCAAAATTAGTTGACCACTACACCCCGCCACTAAAACACACACCAGCAACCGTATCCCGCCTCCCCTTTGTTATGATTATTGATAAATACAAATGTTATCGTTAACCTTTTGAATCGATTCAGCTATTCTCACCCTGTGGTCAGGCTCACTGACTGCCTTGAAAGATATTCGTTTATGGCTACTTAGCTTTCACCCCCGCTTCTGCGGGGGCTTTTTTTTTGCTGACATTTCATTTCGTTTCTTTACGTAGCATCGACGCTATTCATCTGTCTTTCTGTTATTTTATGCACGTTATCTCCTGCACCACCCCAACTGTTCAAACGAAAATAAAAATCGCCCCATACAGTCCTTGCTGCCCTCTGTTCGCGCAGAGGTTTTTTTTTGCGCAAACGACACCGGAACACGCCCACACTGATGAATCCCTGCGTTTTTGTGGTATAAAGAAGACGGCTTACCATCCCAGGAAAGCCACGTATCTCCTTTTTCATATCTGATACACTCGATTTTGAAGTGAGGCCCCCGCGGATTGCTGAGGCCTTTTTTTTGTCTGGCACCCTGACTATGTTTTACCCGGTATGCCGTAAAGCCTGTGCGCCCTTTTGTTGATAAATTTGCAGGCCCATCTCTGCCGTCGTCAGTGATGCCCCCCGGTGTTCACCAAATATCGGCCTCTCTTTAAATACAAACCAGGTTTGCGGGGGGGGGGGCCTATTAAGTTGTCAAGCATGTTTATGATGCCGCAGGGGAATAAAAAGTACCGTCACGCATCATGGCGAACAGAACGTCACAGCGCCGTCTTGCCGGGGCGATAAGTGCCTGATTGTGTCGCTTTCCCTGGCTCATTTTGCGTGTGTAGTAAGCCCTAGACACCGGGTCCCTGAGCGCGGCGAAGGCCGACAGGAACAGCGCCCGCTTGAGGGTTTTATTGCCTCGTCTTGACGGGTGTTCGCCACGTATCGACGAGCCGGAGCGCCGGGTTACCGGTGCAATGCCAGCATAAGCAGCGAGATGTGCGGCGGAGGCGAAGGCGCGACAGGCGACCTCTGTGAGGAGTCTGGCTGCGGTCCTGACACCGACTCCGGGCATGCTGGTCAGGACCGAGTAAAGAGGGTGAGCAAAGACCCGCTGTTCTACCTCAAGGGCCACTGTCTGGCTCGCCACAGACCAAGTAGGCAGCCTGACGGCTGCGACTTGTCATGGCCTTCGGCGACTGTTATAACCCTGGCTCACACTTTTTCTGTGAAATGATTATGCTTCCCCGCTTCGCCGATATCTTTCAGCAGGGCAACCGCTGGCTTAGCTGGTATCACAAACAGCCTGAAGGTTCTGTTCGTCCCGCCGTCATTGAGGCTGTCACTAAAATCATGGCCTGCGGCACACGCTCATGGGATACACCTGCTGGCAGAGCCCTGACCCCGGATGTGGTCACTCAAAAAAGTCTGTTTTCGCTGCAAAAGCCGCTCCTGCCCACACTGCGGCGTAAAAGCCGGTGAAATCTGGATACAGTATCTTCTGGGCCTGGTCCCTGACGCAGAATGGCAGCACATCACCTTCACCCTACCCTGTGAGTTCTGGCCCCTGATTTACCACAACCGCTGGCTGCTCGCCGAAATGAGCCGCCTCGCGGCAGACGTTATCCTGGAAACCGGCCGACGCGGCGACTTTCTTCCGGGCTGCTTCAGCGTCATCCATACCTGGGGGCGCGACCAGCAGTAGCATCCGCATATTCACCTTTCCACAACGGCCGGCGGGATTACTGACGCCAGCACCTGGAAGAAAGTGCAGTTTTACGCCCGCAACGTGATGCCGATGTGGCGCTGGCGTATCACTGACCTGCTGCGCCGGGAATTCTGGCGGCTGGAGATACCGGCAACCCTGGCCGCAGAAAGCCGCAGCCGGCAGGACTGGAATCGCTTTCTGGACCGGCACTACAGGAGAAAATGGAATGTGCGGGTGTCGAAGGTGATGGACAACGCCACGCACGTGGCGATGTACTTCGGGGCTTACCTTAAGAAGCCCCCGGTGTCGATGAGCCGGCTGGAGCACTACGCCGGGCGGGATGAAATTATCATGCGCTACCGCAGTCACCGGACAAAGCAGGAGGAGACGCTGACGCTGAGCGGGGATGAGTTTATGGAACGCTTCTCCTGGCATGTGCCGGAGAAGCGGTTCCGGATGGTGCGGTATTACGGCTTTCTGAGCCCGTCGAAGCGAGCCGTGCTGGAAGTCGTGTATCTGTTAAAAGAGACGCAGCGAAAAACGGCGCGGAAGGTGACATGGCGGGGGCTGTACCAGCGGCTGCTGAAAGTGGACCCACTGGCGTGCATTTTGTGCGGGAAGATAATGTGTTTCGGCGGGCTGAAACGGGGGCAGCGGCTTGCGGAACTGATGGCCCGGCATGAGCAGCTGGCGCAGATGAAAATGTGCGGTTAGGCGCGGATGCAGGGAAGATCCGTCCGCAGCGCAGGGAAAGTTTAAAAGACGGTCAGTTAATCGATATCACCGATAAATCAGTGATTACCGATTGAAGCAAACAATCACAGACCTCCGCCAGCGCTGGTCAGGAGTCAAAAGTGGTGGTTATTTGTTGTTCAGTTTCAGGTTTTAATTCCTATCAATGAACTTGTTTTGATGAATGACGGGAAAAATGCGACGAAAAAGATAATCGCTTTCGGATTGGCAATGGCCAGTAAAAACCCCTGGTTAAATGCCGTTAGCATTTGTGTCTTGATTCCACCATTATCATCGGCATCGATACGTGGCGCTATAAACAAGCGAACTCCGATATAAATGATGTACCCAGCACCAGCAGTCCTGACAACAGCCATTAGCCCGTCACTGACCCCGCCAATAGTATAGATAACCAGCAAAGAAATCAGCGCCTGTAGAAGAGACGCAACCACATTCCCCAGTGCCGCCATATTCCCCAGCATTAATCCGTGTTTCTGTTGACAGGTATTCATAGCGAGCATCATTGAAGGCCCCGGAATTATATACTCGATTAACCTGAAGTTGCATTTTTCAGCGTCTGGAATTTGTCATTAATACGGCAACTCAGCACTCCTGCGATTTCAGGTAATCGATAGGTAAAAAATCTGCTTATCGCCACTCTGAACGCCTTTGTTGTTGCGAAGTACCGGTTGTTTCTGGCCTCTTCGTTCATCACCTTCCACAGCCGTTCTATCGGATTCAGATTCGGACTGTAGGAAGGCAGGTAATGCAGTTCAATATTCATCACTACCGCCCACCTAAAAACGAAAGAGTGCTCCCACCGTGGAAGGTGGGAGGGGAATTTCGATGACGCGCCAGCGTCAAAGATTCGTCAGCCGCGCTGGTGCTGAATGTACCTCTTCACGACTTCCAGCGGCGCTCCACCGCATGAGCCGACGAAATAGCTGCGTGACCATAGCACGGGCTTACTGTACGCCGCACGCAAGTCCAGAAACTCATTCCGTAGCCGCCGACTGGTGACGGATTTCAGGCTGTTAACCAGTTTAGATAACTGCACCGTCGGTGGGTACTCGATCAACATGTGAACGTGATCCGCCTCGCCGTCACACTCTTTCAGTTCCGCCCCAAAATCACCGCACACCTCTGATGCATACTGACTTGCTTTCTCGAGGTGAAATTCCCCGAAAACCTTTCTGCGATATTTCGTCACAAAAACGACATGAACATGCAGCAAATACGCGCTATGCCTACTTCTTTTGATTTCCTGCACCGCTTGACCCCAGACAAATATTGTGGTTAATATACACACATTAGCCCAATACACACTGAATGAAAATGCTTATCTTAAAGGCGTATAAATACAGACTGGAACCGACGGACGTACAGGCGCAACGACTGCGCCAGATGTGCGGCTGCGCTCGTTTCGTCTGGAATTATGGCCTGACAGAAACGCAACGCATTCTTGATGCTGGTCAGAAACTGCCGTCATACGCTGAATTATGCAAAATGCTTACAGTGGTGAAGGGGATGCCGGAAACCGCCTTTCTGTCAGAAGGCTACACCGACAACCTACAGCAGAAACTGAAAGACCTGCACGGGGCATGGAACCGTTGTTTTGATAAGCGCCTGTCGGCTGAAAAGCCGGTATTCAAGCGTAAGAGCAAAGGCAACGATTCGATCAGATTCGTCAATTTCGACAAATACTGCCACCTTGACCGCAAGCGCGTTAAATTGCCGTCTGGACTGGGCTGGGTCAAGTTCCGCCAGTCTCGCGCCGTGGAAGGGAAGATCAAAAATGCAACCGTCAGCCAGCACGCTGGCGGCTGGTATATCTCGTTTCAGGTAGAAATTGAGGTGGAGCAGCCAGCGCACCCGTCAACGTCAGCTATCGGTCTGGATGCGGGTATCAGCAAGCTGGCAACGCTGTCAGACGGCACCATCTTTGAGCCGGTAAACAGCTTTAAAAAGAATCAGGCGAAGCTGGCGCGGCTACAGCGCCAACTGGCCAGAATGGTGAAATTCAGCGCGAACTGGAAAAAACAGAAGGCGAAAATTTCCCGCTTACATTCGCATATCGCCAACATCCGCCGCGAGTACCTTCACAAAGTCACAACAACAATCAGCAAAAATCACGCGATGGTCGTTATAGAGGATCTGAAGGTTTCCAACATGTCAAAATCGGCAGCGGGTACGGTAGACGAGCCGGGGCGCAATGTCGCGGCAAAATCTGGACTTAACCGGGCGATACTGGATCAGGGCTGGAACGAAATGAGTCGTCAGCTTGAGTACAAGCAGCTCTGGCGCGGTGGTCAGGTGCTGGCAGTCCCTCCGGCATATACCAGTCAGCGGTGTTCGTGCTGTGGTCATACAGCGAAGGAAAACCGTCAATCGCAGGCAGTATTTGTCTGCGTAGCGTGTGGTTACGAAGCGAACGCCGACATAAACGGCGCTCGTAATATTCTCGCGGCAGGGCATGCCGTATTCGGCAGGGCATGCCGTATTGTCCGGGATTAACCCCGGACGCGCCCGTATGGCGGCGTAAGCCGTTAAGCGTGGAACCGGGCAATGCGGTAACGTGTTGCTACCTGAAAAGGAATCCCCCTCCTGATTCACGAAGTGAGAAGGTGGGGGAGGATGTCAACTCGTCTCTTTGCTTACGCAGTGTGATGAGCTGGAATGCCAGGCGCGGGAGGACGATGACAGCAGCATTCGTGCCGGGAACGACGAAGGTTTGCTCGCTCAGTGCCTGGGTGATGTCAGCAGCAAGGCGCTTTCCCAGACAGGGTGCGAGTTTGCTGAGTTGGGTTGCCAGCTTCTTCTCACCCAGCGAAGCGAGTTTTTCGGGCGAGGGATATCGCTGGAGCAGATCGAGCACGGCCGGGTGATCCAGTCTCGGGCCGAGAACGCGCTCCAGAGCCGGATGTATCTGGGTCAACAGACCACAGACCGGCAGGCCGGGGCGCAGGCTGCATCTTTGCCTGGACAAAGGCTATGAAGCCTAATGGCTGGAAATCTGTTTGAAAGCTCGTCGCTATGAACCTCATATCCAGTCGAAGAAAGAGGCGTCTGAGGCGGTTAAAAACACCGACTTCAAGGCACATCGTTGGGTTGTGGAAAGAACGCATAGCTGGATGAATCGTTTCCGACGCGTACTGACGCGTTGGGAGAAGAAAGTCGAGAACTACGAAGCGATGCTGCATTTTGCATGCAGCATTATTGTCTGGAATAAGATCCTATTGGGATAGACTCTAAGGGACGCAGCCTAGATAGTAGTACAGCTGTTTTTTTATTTATATAAATGAGGTTTAGTTTTGATTGAATCGTATACAAATAATATCTATTTTGAAGTAGGTTGCGAATTACTCGATAAATGGGCAATAAAAACGTATCACTCTAGTAAAGTTTATTGTATCGACTTTAATCTATATAATATACAAAAATCAATAACCTTCATTTTTGAGAAAAACTGTCCGATACAAACACAAAATACACACTATCTGATTTTCTGTGATGGTGGCTATTTACTGCCAATAGCGAAATATATTAAATCAAACAGCTTGCAATCCATCGAGATAATTGTTAAAGAGAAGAAAAACAGAAGTGGAGTGCTTCTAATAAATGAGAATGTAGGGATCTTGGGGGGGGGGAGGGCGAGAAATGCTCTAACAAAATCCGAGTTCGAACTTTTTTATTCTGTCATAATTCAAGAGTCAATGAATAAGTATTGCTCTCGAAAAAAAATAAAGCATAAAACATATTATAGCATCAGGGGTAGGATTTTAAAAAAAATGGGAGTAAACAAAAATATGTTATTCCTGATGAAATGAGGGTCGTGACGCGGATTTAGTGGTAGTGTGTAGTGGCACACTGAATTTGGCCACCTGAGTAGAGGTGATATGCTCACCTCAACATCTTACAGGTGAACCAATGAGCAAAATATTTACTGCTGAATTTAAAGCCGAAGCGGCAAAACTGGTCCTTGATCAGAACTACACTCACGGTGAAGCGGCTAAAGCGATGAACCTCAGCCTCTCGCTGGGTTAAATCGTTACGTATGGAGCGCCAGGGGAAAACGCCCCCGGGGCTGCCTCTGACGCCTGAGCAGACGGAACTCAGGAAAATGAGAAAACAAATACAACGCCTTGAAATGGAAAATGAAATCCTAAAAAAGGCTACCGCGCTCTTGATGTCGGACTCCCTGAAAAGTTCACGATAATCGACAGTCTGAGGGCGCACTACCCGGTAGCGCCATTGTGCCGGCTGTTCGGTGTTCACCGAAGCAGTTATCGTTACATTCGTAAAAATGGCAGGGATTCTGACGCTGAGCGGGCCGTCAAACGGAGTCTCGTCAGTGAAGTCTGGAATGCCAGTGGTGGCTCTGCTGGCGCGAGAAGTATCGCCACGATGGTCAGCGGCCGGGGCGTCAGACTCGGGCGATGGCTTGCAGGTAAGCTAATGAAAGAGCTGGATATCGCCAGTTGTCAGGCCCCGGCGCATAAATACAAATGCGGCGGGAACGAACACGTTGAAATACCTAACCATCTCGACCGGCAGTTCGCGGTAACAGCGCCGGATCAGATCTGGTGCGGCGATGTGACCTATATCTGGACGGGAAAATGCTGGGCTTATCTGGCCGCCGTGCTGGATCTGTTCGCCCGTAAACCTGTGGGCTGGGCGATGTCGACGTCGCCGGACTCGGCCCTCACGGTCAAAGCGTTGCAGATGGCCTGGGAGCATCGGGGGAAGCCAACAGGAGTGATGTTCCACAGTGACCAGGGCAGTCACTATACCAGCCGCCAGTACCGGCAGGCTCTGTGGCGCTGTCGAATAAAGCAGAGCATGAGTCGACGCGGTAACTGCTGGGATAATGCCCCTATGGAACGGTTCTTCCGGAGCCTGAAGACCGAATGGGTGCCGACGAAGGGCTATAACAGCTTCAAAGAAGCTCAGAGCGCGATAATCCGCTACATCACGGGCTATTACAGTGCCATCCGGCCCCACTGGTATAACGGTGGGTTAACGCCAAATGAATCAGAGCGGCTGTTCCACGAACAGTCAGGTCGTGTGGCCAAAATTAGTTGACCACTACAACGTTCACCGAAACCTTCGGGGATATCTTTGCCGCCGACGCGGGCGATATCGACCTGCGGGACAGCATTCACAGTGACCGCATTCTGCTGGTCATGATACCGGCGATGGATACGTCCTCTCACACCACGTCCGCGCTGGGGCGCATGTTCGTCACCCAGCAGAGCATGATACTGGCCCGCGACCTCGGCTACCGACTTGAAGGGACCGACAGCGAAACGCTGGAAGTCAGGAAGTACAAGGGCCGCTTCCCGTACCTCTGCTTTCTGGATGAAGTCGGTGCCTACTACACCGACCGTATCGCGGTGGAAGCCACGCAGGTTCGCTCGCTGGAGTTTGCCCTCATCATGATGGCGCAGGACCAGGAGCGTATCGAGGAGCAGACGACCGCCAACAACACGGCAACACTGATGCAGAACGCCGGCACCAAAATCGCCGGGCGCGTGGTCAGCGATGAGAAGACGGCAAAAACGCTGAAAAGTGCGGCTGGCGAGGTGGCCCGTGCACAGATGGACAACCTTCAGCGTCAGGACGGGCTGCTCGGTGAAACCTGGACGGACGGTCGCCAGGTGAGCATCCGGATGGAGAGCAAAATCCGTATTGAAGAGCTGATACGGCTTCAGCAGGGCGAGCACTTCACGCTGTTCCAGGGCGATGCCGTCCCGTCAGCCTCGTTCTACATCCCCGACGAAGAGAAAAGCACCCCGCTACAGCCGCTGGTCATCAACCGCTACATCACGGTTGATGCGCCGCCCCTGATGCATCTTGCCCGTCTGGTCGACCGCACCGCCCGTCGCCGCCTCCCGGTACCGGAGAATGTCAGCGCGGTCACCGGCGTCCTGACGGAGAAACCGTCGCGCAGACGCAGGAAAGCACAGGATATCAGGGCCGTTATCGACACCTTCCAGAGCGCACTGGCGAACCGTCAGGCCGCGTGGACGCTGCTGGCGCGATTCGATACCAGCCCGGAGGCCAGAGAAGAAGACATCTGGAAAACGGCAAGGCAAATACTGCAGCACACGTCACGGGAAGACCGTCGGATACGCTACATCACGCTAAACGCTGCAGCAACAAACCCGGAACTGGAGGTAGCCGGGGTGAAGCAGGTCACGCTCCCGGAACCAAAATCGCCCGAAGAAACAAAAGAAAAAGCGAGTAGCCCGGACCCAGACCAGCATAAGCGAGGAATACCCGGAGCCAGTTTTCGTCCATAACCCTTGTTGCGGGATGCAGGCCATCCTGCGGCATTTCACATGCAGAAATCAGACAAGAGGATTGCCATCATGAATCGTTTACAGACACAACTCAAAAAGCGCCGTGCATTAACATCGCATCAGTAAAGTGTATTAGTTCAGACTCTAACTGACAGTTTGCGTAGACAAAATGCAACCACATCTGACGCTCTACCTTTGATCGATCAGCGGACGTTAGCGCTGCCCGCACATTAATCATAGCTAAGGTGTAATGACTACCAAAATGTTTAGGCCGACGTTATGACGCGAATTTTGCAGCTATCATTTCTGATGTAAGCTGTTTACCACCAACCACCCACTGCTCCGGTTCATGCTCGTCAATCCGAATCCATACCGAACTTCTAAATTCAGGAGCGCCTTTCCCCTCAATTTCGACAATGAGGTCAGTCATACGACGTAGAAGTTCATTTTTTTGGTCCGTGTTCATAATTCCTTTGATGGTTTGCACATTTACAAAGGGCATTGTATTCTCCTTAAATAGCTGAGTATTAAAATCACACTCAGATTAAGAGGCAAACGCATACATGTCAAAAAATTATTCATTGCCGTATTTATTACCTGAGCTTTGTGGGCTTGCTGCGACAGCAGAATTGCTTGGTGATCAGTGGGTCTTGTTGATTCTAAGAGAAGCGTTTTATGGGGTTACTCGTTTTGAAATTATACGTTCCCATACAAAGATCGCGAAACAAACATTGGCAAACCGATTAAAAAAAATGATTGAACTTGGCCTACTATGCAAAATTCCGTATCAGGACGATGGGGTTCGTGAGCGGTATGAATACGTTCTGACAGCTAAAAGTCGTAGCCTTGCTCCGATTCTTTTCTCCATGATGGAATGGGGGAATAAAAATATACTGCACGACAGCCCGCATATTGCTCTAACTGACAAAGAAAGTGGAGAAGTGCTGCATGGTGTTTTTGTCACAACTGGAGGTAGAATCGTTGAACCTGGAAACATTCAGATAATAGTGTATGAAAACCAACTCAGAAAAGGATTTTGACTGATCGTTAGCACTTTCTCTGAACCCAACCTTGGAACAAAACGGACTGTCTGCTTAGGTTATATGATGTACAGTAAAACGGCGGGGACAAATGGCGGATCTGGATTTTGTTATGCCTGTTGTCCTGAACGGTGAAATTATCGTGCTATGCCAGGGGGCCTCACCTTACTACTGAGCCAAAATCATCATGGAGACGGTGGCGTCCATCCCGGTCGTTCATCTTCAACCGGCCCGGCATGATACGTGCGCGGGTTGAGCATATCCTGGTATCTTTCTTCCTGCTCAATACGTAGTCTGTCCAGTGTCGGGCGGGCAACGCGATACTCAAGTCCATCACCGGCCGTCACGTTCCGCCAGGCCACCATTTTGGCGAACGCTGTGTTGAACGGCTCATCCTCCCCCTCGGGGCTCATCTCGACGCTATCGTTTCGACTGAATAAGACCGGGCTGGTTTTGACCAGCACATTTTTGAGCGTTTCATAGTCTTCATGATTACGGAACACCACGCGGTCCCCGTAATCACTGCAGATAAACTCCCCCGCCTGTTCATTCGTGAACTGTACACACCCGTTATGTTTCAGCGTTGCATGAAGCCCGGAATCAGGGAAATTATTGTAGGCCGGTTCACCGCCTGGCTCACAGATAACCACACACTGCGAATCTGTCGTCCGGCTGGCGGCAGGGTTTCTCCGCGAACGGTAATCCCATCCTCTCAGCTGCGATATCGCGGCTTTGTCCCCTTTCAGGGCCTCCCCCGCCACCCACTGCCGGAATGTCGGCGGATACCATTTCCCCGCGTCCACCAGAGTTAACCTTTCCTCCCTCACCGACTGTTTCAGTGCGATCAGCGCCTGCATTCGCTGCACTTCCGCAATATGATAATGCAGCTTTCTGACCAGCGGATCGCGGAACTGAACCCGTGCATGGGCTTTCTTCATCCGGCAGGCCTGATGAATTTCACCGCTGCGTTCACCATAGCGCAAATCAGGCTTACGCCAGCCTTCACGCCACAGTTCATAACGCGCCCGCAGGTCCTGACGGGCGGCAGCCCGCGCTTCGCGCCGCTGACGACGCAGTTCTGGATCGCGCTTCATGCTCGGAATATCCCGGTCACTGACGGCCCGCTCCGGATCGTATCGATGGGTGATCTGGACGCGTTCAAAAATATCTGCCGCCACCTCTTCAAAGGGTCCCGCATACGGTTCTGCCCGCGCCAGGGTTAAGTCAGGATGAACATGACTGGCCTTAACCCCCGTTAAACGGGGGTGATACGCATCCACGACCGCCAGCCCCTGATGCTGACGGCGAAGCAATAACCCCTGACGGGCCAGTAGCTCATGACATCCCTGCCAGGTAAATTGTCCATCGATGATGAGGTTATCCAGATCCAGACGGCAGTGAGAAGCCGCGTATCCCCACAGGCTTTCTTTGTCGGAGAAAATTTCCCGCTTGAGCGCACCGGCTGGGCCGGTGCCTGTACGCATTTTCAGCCAGCGCTCGTCCGTAGCAGGTGCTGGAACCAGCTCCCCGCCGGTATACTGTCGCGCTGGTTTAATCTGCTGAAAAATATCAGAAGGAACAGGTCGCCATCCTCCCTCGTAAGTGCTGAGGAGGGGCTTCGTCAACACAGGCCAGACATATTCAGCCCGCACTGGCGTGCGCCCCGGGGAGAACCCATCGCAGATAACCAGTCCGTCATTCTGCTCCTTCAGGAAAAGCCCTGACTGCGCAAGAAGTCCATGGATCATGCCGATACGTCTGCGTGACGGCTCCGCATCAATCCAGGCAAGCGACGACCGGAGATGTTCGGTGGCATACTCTGCCAGCGTCTGGTTGACCTGCATCACTTCCGGTCGTGTGATCGGCGGCACCCGGGTCAGGTCATAACGCCCGACGTCCGGGGTCTTCTGGAAGATATCCTGCGCAGGTGGCGTCCAGGCGCCCAGCCGCTGCGTGAGTCTGTCCAGTGACCAGGAAGGGCCGAATCCACTGAGGTCAACACCGGCACGGGTCTGCACCCAGCCGTCCTTCACTTCCAGCCGCCCTTCGGTCATCGCCAGATACAGCCCTTCACGCGCGAACCGTTGATGCAGGGATGTCCAGTCCGTCACAGGCGCTTCACGTAATCCCATTATCGCCGTGTCCGCAATATACGCCTGGAACGTCTGTGGCTTGCCCCGCGTCCAGCCGCTCTGACGGTTACGTTCTGCACCGGTGCGCCGCACGATGCGTTTGTCCGGGGCTATCACATAGCAGCCATTGTCCGGTGCAAAACCATGCTTCAGCTCAAGCTCCCGGCAGGCGCGGTTCAGCTTCTCCTTGCTCCAGGAAAGGCAATTGTAGTAGCCGGTTTCCGGATGCACACGATTGACCGCGACGTGGACGTGCAGGTTATCCGTGTCGGTATGCACGGCGGACATGTACTGGTGAGAAGACAATCCCAGCGCTTTCAGCGTATGGCGGACACTGTCGTAAATCTGCTCCGAGTGGGGGCTTTCATGTGACTGCCAGGAGAGGATGTAATGAAACACCGGGTCTGAATCATCGCCGCCGAAATGGGCTTTATCTGCCGTATACGCCATATCCTGCGCCGCTGTCTCAAGCGACGAGCAGTTATGGAAGCACGTGACGCCATAGAAATTTATCCATTCGCAGCCATCCTTCATCGTGTCGACCAGTTCGACAAAGGCCCCTTCCCGCAGGCGGGTGGCGTAATCAACCAGACGGCTAAAACGGTTCCGGTGCGGAGCATTGCGGCCCTTTTCCACCACCGCTTTCAGGTCATCATCGACCACATCATCCCTGACGGCGACGTAGGACACCAGGTCTTCAAAAGAAGACTTTCCGTCCTGACGCTTTGGTGGGATGACAGGTATCATTGCCGTGTGTTTACTTTTCCATAAGCTGATTTCTCAGCGTGGTTGTCAGTTCAGTGATGGCGACAAGTACGCTGGCATACTCTTTGTCCCCGGTACGTTTCCCTTCCACAAACAGGTGCTTCTGCATCCTTCCCAGCCGCATTAACTCCATTAAAAACGTGTCATCGATTCGGGCATTGACCTGTTTTTCCAGCGCAGCCTTTCTGAGATATGTGGAGACGGGCATGCCTGATTTTTCGGCCTTTTGTCGGATGTCATTATCTTCTGACGACGAGAGCCTGAGTGTTCTCACAACGGTCTTTTGCCGGGTCTCACTTTTCTTTTTTTTTGACACATCACTCATACTGAACTCCACGCTGGGGTGTCGGGGCAAAGCCCTGACCAGAGGGTAATTTAATGCTGTTGCGTGCGACGGTATTACAATTACACATCCTGTCCTCTTCTAAACAGCATTATACGCGTTGGATTTGTCGCAGCACAACGTTAAGTTGACGGATCGGCACTGCCTCGAATGTGGGATTTATGCTATGTTTTGTCTGCTGAGTTAAATTTACACCCGGAGGAAGCATGGTTCGTAAACGCTGGTATTCAGATGACGACATTGAACTGGCAAAAACAGCACTGTCAGAATTGCCCGATTTGTCCACACAGCGAAAATCATTACCGGATTTTCTGGCGGCAATTTCTGATGACATTCAGGCACTGGTGAAAACGAAGGGATACAGTGTGGCGGACATTAAAAGTACACTGGCAACGGCAGGATATGACATCGGAGAAAAGGCTATCAGGGAAATGCTTCAGAAGAATTCACGCGGTACTGGCGCAAAAAACAAGACATCACCAAAAAAAACCGGGGCGGCATAAGCGCGGAAAGCAGGCTGTAGTGGTCAACTAATTTTGGCCACACGACCTGACTGTTCGTGGAACAGCCGCTCTGATTCATTTGGCGTTAACCCACCGTTATACCAGTGGGGCCGGATGGCACTGTAATAGCCCGTGATGTAGCGGATTATCGCGCTCTGAGCTTCTTTGAAGCTGTTATAGCCCTTCGTCGGCACCCATTCGGTCTTCAGGCTCCGGAAGAACCGTTCCATAGGGGCATTATCCCAGCAGTTACCGCGTCGACTCATGCTCTGCTTTATTCGACAGCGCCACAGAGCCTGCCGGTACTGGCGGCTGGTATAGTGACTGCCCTGGTCACTGTGGAACATCACTCCTGTTGGCTTCCCCCGATGCTCCCAGGCCATCTGCAACGCTTTGACCGTGAGGGCCGAGTCCGGCGACGTCGACATCGCCCAGCCCACAGATTTACGGGCGAACAGATCCAGCACGACGGCCAGATAAGCCCAGCATTTTCCCGTCCAGATATAGGTCACATCGCCGCACCAGCTCTGATCCGGCGCTGTTACCGCGAACTGCCGGTCGAGATGGTTAGGTATTTCAACGTGTTCGTTCCCGCCGCATTTGTATTTATGCGCCGGGGCCTGACAACTGGCGATATCCAGCTCTTTCATTAGCTTACCTGCAAGCCATCGCCCGAGTCTGACGCCCCGGCCGCTGACCATCGTGGCGATACTTCTCGCGCCAGCAGAGCCACCACTGGCATTCCAGACTTCACTGACGAGACTCCGTTTGACGGCCCGCTCAGCGTCAGAATCCCTGCCATTTTTACGAATGTAACGATAACTGCTTCGGTGAACACCGAACAGCCGGCACAATGGCGCTACCGGGTAGTGCGCCCTCAGACTGTCGATTATCGTGAACTTTTCAGGGAGTCCGACATCAAGAGCGCGGTAGCCTTTTTTAGGATTTCATTTTCCATTTCAAGGCGTTGTATTTGTTTTCTCATTTTCCTGAGTTCCGTCTGCTCAGGCGTCAGAGGCAGCCCCGGGGGCGTTTTCCCCTGGCGCTCCATACGTAACGATTTAACCCAGCGAGAGGCTGAGGTTCATCGCTTTAGCCGCTTCACCGTGAGTGTAGTTCTGATCAAGGACCAGTTTTGCCGCTTCGGCTTTAAATTCAGCAGTAAATATTTTGCTCATTGGTTCACCTGTAAGATGTTGAGGTGAGCATATCACCTCTACTCAGGTGGCCAAATTCAGTGTGCCACTACACTTTGCCTGAGATAAGCAGCATGACAGAGTTAAAGGTGGCAGTGGCGGCGCGTCAGCGCAGCAACGCCACCGGGCCGCAGGCGGTTTTGGGGCAGAATTATCGGAAGGTCAGAACCACGCCAGGGTGGCATAGTCCTGGGGATAATCGAAAACCGCACCATTGCTGGCGCGGTCTGTGGGGTTAGTGCTTCAGAGATTCGATTTTTTCAATCGGCAATCCGGTAATGCGCGAGACTGCATCAGGCGAGAAATTCTCTTGGAGCATAGTCCGCGCGATATTCTCGGCGGCTTCCTGGCTGCCCTTCTGGATGCCCTTCTGCTCGCCCTGCTCAATCAGTTGTTCGGCCCACGTCATCAGTTCCCCCTCGCGCTGTGGCGCTTTGTGTCTGAGTTCTTCAATAAACAG
Organism: Klebsiella sp. PL-2018; assembly: GCF_019048985.1. NCBI lineage: Bacteria > Pseudomonadati > Pseudomonadota > Gammaproteobacteria > Enterobacterales > Enterobacteriaceae > Klebsiella > Klebsiella sp. PL-2018. Next base: position 92,913 of record NZ_CP077675.1, on the reverse strand, counting down.
GCGAACATCTGTTTTATCCTGCCCGTTCCAGAAAATATAGTGCATTATTGCGTTGAATTGCTCCCCTGTCAGCAGGGGTTTCAGTATCAGTCGCGCGATTTCGTCAATAAACTCCATCATGTCACGGGTGCGGATATGCTTCATCACCAGTGACAGCAGCGCCACGCTCCTGTGCTGCATCAGTTCTTCATCCGGTATCACCGTCACATCGGCCAGCGGAAAATCGCGGCTGTAGACTTCCCGCGCCAGTTCCGGCTGGTCAAAACAGTCCAGCCAGTTCATCGGGTACGGATGCGGCGACGGTTGCCCCGCGTAGAATAACAGCGGTATCACTACCGGCACCGTTTTACTCTTGTGCTGCTTGATATGCTGCTGCATCGCGGCGATGGCGTAACGCATCAGCCGGAAGGCAATGAGTTCATCGGCGCTGCTCTGGTGCTCCACGGTCACGTATATGTAGCCGCTTTCGCCGCCGTCGATGTTCACCCGGTACAGAATATCGCTGTAGTACGCTTTCAGGTCTGGCTCGATGAACGAACCCGGCTGTAGTTGCAGCGTGTTCAGGTCGCAGCGCTCGCGCCACTGTGCCGGAAGATGCACGTCCAGCAGGTCGCGCATCGCGGCAGGGTCGCTCATCACGGCCTTGAATACCCGGTCATGATGGCTGATTTTGTGTTGCTTCTTCTCTGGCATGGTTCGCCTCTCTCTGCGTTCTGCCGTCAGGGTAACAGAAAGCGGGGTTTCCCGCTTTCTGCCCGTACTGTCAGACAACCGGCGGCAGCGCCCCCGGATAGTGCCGCGCGATGATGTCGTTCACCTTTTCCACCAGGTCAGGGCGGGTAAACGTGATATGCGCGGAGCCTTTTTTGTAGGCGCAGATCGTGAAATACTCGCACGTAAACACCTCGCCAACGCTCGCCGCGCCGCCACGACTGATAAATTCATCCAGCCGCGCTCCCTCTGACACACGAAAATCAGGCACGTTCTTACCGTCCAGAACCCAGAACGCGCGCGCCAGATCGTTGATCCGGTTTTGTGCATACGTGCGCACGGAAAAGTACAGCCCGCGATGATTATCAAGTACGCTGTCAATGATGATGCGCTTACCGAGTAAACACGGGTTATGCGTTTTGTAGTCCCATGACAGGTTACGGAAGACGTCGATCACACCCTTCTCAAACGTCTCTCCCTTGCTGGCGTTAAGCTGGCGGAAGGTGGCGATCACGTTATCAAGCGTAATTTCAGGACAGTCATCACTGTATAACTGCGTGTCCCACTCCTTGCGCTGTGCCTCGCTCATGAGCGTAAACATGCCCGTGTCATTCATCAGGCGTTGCCAGACGTCACGATCGGCATGGCGGCACAAGCTGCGGCGGATCGCGGCGTTGCGTGTTTCGCTGCGGTCGCTGCACAAACTGTTTTCGACAATCTGCGCCAGTCCGGCAAACCAGCTACGCCCCGACGCGTCCGCCAGTGCGGCTTGTCCCTGACGTATCAACTCGATGCCCTCCAGAATCGCCGTCACGCCGCTGTTACGCTGCGCGACAATGCGATCTACCGGAACCGAGGGAATTACCTCCCCTGCGCCCTCATGGGGGTTAAGGTCAACGGTCATCGCCTGTGCTGTGGCCTGTGTCATATTCTTTCCCTTCCTGCTGTTGCCGCTCCTTTCGGAGCGGCGCACCTTGTTAGTTAAATGCGCGTTTCAGTTCCAGCGTGCGGAGCACCTGACCAAAATCAGCGTTTTTCATAGCGGGAATACGCACCCCGCGCCCCTTGCGGATACTCTTAGCGATTTGCCGCCCGAACGCTTTTAGCGAGGGGTCAATCAGCGGTGCGGGGATATCATCGCGATGGATGCGGGTATGACGGCAGGGCTTTACAGCCTCATCGGAAGGTGTGACAATAATCGGCGTCATTTGATGACTCCTTTTCTGAGTTCTAAACAGCCGCAAAAACCGTTACCGCGATTTTTACGGCGTGATTTAAGCAGGGTTTACCCTGCTTTTTTCATCTCTGCGCGTTGTGCTCTGCTTCTTCTGCCTCCTTTTGCACTTTGTCGGTAATGTCTTCGGGGTCGCCTAAAAACCAGCCGCGAACGGGTTTGTAACGTTCAGTGAACGCCTTTATCGCCCCCTTTCCGGTCATGGCCTTTACGCGGGTAAACATCGGAATGACGCCCTTTGCATCGCATCCGGTAAACGTAATCTGATAAACACGCATCGCCTGTGTCTGCATTTCGCTTTCTCCTGTTTGCATCGGGAGCCGTGTGTTGACCTTTTGGGTCTGTCTGCCGTGCTTTTCTGGGTTTTGAACCTCACCCGTTTGAGAACCTTCGCCGCAAAGGGAAAGAACGGACACGGCCCGGTGCAGGTGTCCGGTACGGCGACGACATTATTTGCCGGGTTTTCGGCAAAAATGTGGGCGGCGAGTGTCAGCGGTACTGGACAGCCAGGCGGGTTGTGGCGGGATATTCCCGGGCGAAGGGGCTTAAACGGTGAAAGGGCGCACGGAACAGCAGGGCAGGCACCCCGGCAACGACGGAGCGCGGCGAGCGAAACGGCGTTGCGCCTTACGTCCCGGCGCTTTTTGCCGGGATGCGACAAGCGCAGGTCACGGCGCGGAAAGGGGCGGCGACGCCGCTGGCGGCGTCTGCAAGCCTGCCCTTGCGTCAGGATGGAAACCCGCTGCCCGGCGGTTTACCGCAGGGCCGGGCGGAGACAGCGAAGCTGGCTCAGTGCGAAGCATGACAGCCGACAGGACGCCCGGCTGTGGTTTTTTACGGGGGAGTGGAAACAAAAAATCCACATCCACCGCCAGAACAGTATTAATACCGACAGCAGCACTATCAGCACTATCAGCACTATCAGCACTATCAGCACTATCAGCAGCAAAATTACCCACACCAGGAACAAAATCCCCCACACGCACTGAACAATGCCCCTTTCAACTCACACACCACCGTGTCGCGTAAGCGGTGCGACAGCACCGCCTTCGCGGTGCCGCAGGCATCCCGGGGTTTTCGGCGGGCTGACAGGCGGCCTCCACCGCCGTGTCGTTACCGGCTCCGCTTCAGCACTGCCGGATATACTGGCCCCCGATATACAGCGCGGGCTGATGTTTCAGGTACTCGCAAATCTCATCCAGCACCTGCGCGGTCGTGAGGGGAGAGAGTCCGGCCTCTTTACGCCCCGCATTAATCATCTGCCGGTAGTGGCGCAAAACGTCGCGGCTGTAGGGTGTGAGTGTCATATGTCCTCCGGTATCTGGCGGGGCTGCGCCCCGCCCTGTGGGTTAAGCACCAAACACGTAGCCATCAACCAGTGTCAGGTCACCCAGGAACAGGTCACGCCCGTAGGCGGAATAATCAAAATAGTCGCGCATGTCTTCCGGCATCCCGTCCAGCAGACCGTGCTCCTCGACGTAGTTCATCGCGTACGCTTCCTCGCAGGTGGTTTCCCCGCGGTACGCATTATCGAAATCATCAAAGTCAGTGTTGCCCGTCAGTTCAGTCCAGACCACATAGGCCCCCGCCTTTCCGGCCTCGCTGGCCTCCCTGAAGCCCTCAACAAAAGACCAGTCAACAGAACATTCCGACGCGAACGCATCAGGGATACCCTCGATATCCTGGAACATCAGTTCGGGGTCGGGTTCGTTTGCATGAAGGGCGCGACAGGCGGCGTAAAAACTGGCCTCGTCGTCGTAATCGGTGAGCGTAAGCCATGCACCGGCAATGCTCCCGCAGTTGTATTTGTGGTACGTGCCGACATACACGGCAGGCTGTGTCACGGTGGTGGTGGTGTTCATCGCGGTATCCTCGCAGTCAGAGTGAACGGAACCGGCTTTCGCCGTGCCGACACAACAACCCGACGAACAGCGAAAAATACCAGGGCGCACCCGCAGGCCGTCAGCCGGAAAACGCGGAGGCTGGCCGCACGGTTATCCTGCGAAAACTGAGCGGGATAACGACGGCAGGACAGGCGAGGAGCATCAGACCATCACGGCGGACGGGCGAGGACGGCGGCGACAGCGCACCCTTGTATTTTTTGCGGTCGGGTTAGCGTGAAGGCACGGCGAATGCCGCAGGCGCACGGAGCGGGCAGGCTGAAGAGGGTAAAGGGGCGCGAGCGCCCCGGGAGAAAGCGGAGCCGCTGCGGGACGCAGGCGACATCCGTATTGTGCGGATTTACTGCCCGGTGTCGGGCTTTTCGTCCGGCTTCAGGTACACCGGGTCACTGCCCCGTGGCAGCGTGGTGCTGATGTTGCGGTAGTGTGCGAGCCGCTCCTGAAACAAAGGCCACTGACTCGGCGGGAACTGGCGCATCTCCATTTCCAGCACCACGGGCTTGCCCATACGCTCCAGATACGCCACGGCGGCTACCGCTTTGTCCATATCCACCTGCTTTCGTTCCTCGTCCGGCAGCTGCGCCAGATTCCATTTCGACATTCAGTCTTCCGCCTTCCGCTGCCTTGCCGGGACGGTGAACAACACCGAACCCTCAAGGTAATGCACCACCCTGACAACCCTGCGCAGACCTTCTCCCGCACGGCGGGGTTTTATCTCGTCGCCCACGGACACCGGGTTATGAAAACGTGCGGTGTGTTCTTCATCCCACACCGGAGCCAGCCCGTCCTCTGCAACCACATAGCGATACCGCTTACAAAAGATACCCACTGCTTTTTCCTCTCCCTGTTTTTATGCTGCACTCACCGCAACACACTGAATACTATGCCACATTCTGCCACCGTGCAGACGGAGTATGATGATATCCTCCCGCCCATCGCGCTGCCTGTATTACCGCCAGACCCGGCTGGCACTCCTGCCACTGCGCGAGCATCTCCGCAAGGTCGTCCGGGCTGACCCGGTGCAGCCAGTGCTTCACCTCCCCCCGCAGGGTGTGCGGTGACGCAGAACAGATGGCGACAGCCGCGCGGGCGGCTTCCTCCTGACGGTACTGTCGCGCCACCACACTGCGTTTTTCCGGTCGGTGTGCGCAGGTGTGGTACGGCAGCCGGTTATGCGTGACCGGTCTCTCCGGCAGCAGCACTCCGGGAAACAGCATCAGGCGCTCCGCATCCGTCAGCGGGCTGAGACAGAGTTTCCCCTGGCTGGCGAAGGCCACGGAGAGGGCGTATTTCCACGCCACAACGGGGTTTTCGCTACGCACCAGGCGAACAGGCGGCACGGGTTTACCGCCTGACCGCCCCGCAAGGCGGCGGACGCAGGCCGCGAGCCATATCACCATGTCACCGCCTCCCCGAGTTCATCAGCTATCGCGTGCGCACTGCGCCCGTCACGCAGCATCGCGTCCACCTGCTCCAGCAGGTCAGACAGGCTATCGGGATAAAATTCGGCGGCGGCATGCAGCACCCGTACCCGCTGCGCCGGATGCGCCTGTATCACGAGTACCCATAGCGGGCTGACGTCACCCGGACTGCATAAACTGAGCGTCAGCGGTTTATTGAGGTCAGGCGTCAGGCGGCAGTGAACCGGAAAAATTCCGCCAAACTCGCTTTGCCATTCTCCGGCAATATGCCAGTTAAAGGGGATGTTCAGGTCAGCTATCACGCAGTCGGTCATGCGCTGGCGCTCCGGCAGACCACGGTCGCGCAGGGCTTCCAGTTCATCGGGAGTCATCTGGTTGAGGGCTTCGGTAGAAAACAGAATATTCATGGCAGATTCCTTACAGCCAGCCCCGCAGGGCTGGCGCTGGTTTATTATTATTCGCCGTCAGGCGGCCTGTTCCGCGTTCGGGGCGGCATCATTTGCTGCATCATTTGCGGCTTCGTCTGTCGCTGAGGTGTTTTCCGCAGCCGCCGTAACAACTTCGCGGCGCACCATCCAGTCAGGCAGCCAGTTCAGGGCGGCAGCTTCCCGTTCGACTCGGGCGGCGGCAGTGTCTTTCTTCATATCCAGCACCTCCCGCGCCGCTGTTTCATTCCCCATCTCTGCCAGTGTCGCAGAAAGCTGTTTTTTGTTCAGCTTGCGGAAATAACTGTCGGCGGTCGGTGTCCACCATTCGCGCAGGTCAAAGTCCATCGCCGCTTCCACGCGGTGTAGTGGCACACTGAATTTGGCCACCTGAGTAGAGGTGATATGCTCACCTCAACATCTTACAGGTGAACCAATGAGCAAAATATTTACTGCTGAATTTAAAGCCGAAGCGGCAAAACTGGTTCTTGATCAGAACTACACTCACGGTGAAGCGGCTAAAGCGATGAACGTCAGCCTCTCCGCCATCAACCGCTGGGTTAAATCGTTACGTATGGAGCGCCAGGGGAAAACGCCCCCGGGGCTGCCTCTGACGCCTGAGCAGACGGAACTCAGGGAAATGAGAAAACAAATACAACGCCTTGAAATGGAAAATGAAATCCTAAAAAAGGCTACCGCGCTCTTGATGTCGGACTCCCTGAAAAGTTCACGATAATCGACAGTCTGAGGGCGCACTACCCGGTAGCGCCATTGTGCCGGCTGTTCGGTGTTCACCGAAGCAGTTATCGTTACATTCGTAAAAATGGCAGGGATTCTGACGCTGAGCGGGCCATCAAACGGAGTCTCGTCAGTGAAGTCTGGAATGCCAGTGGTGGCTCTGCTGGCGCGAGAAGTATCGCCACGATGGTCAGCGGCCGGGGCGTCAGACTCGGGCGATGGCTTGCAGGTAAGCTGATGAAAGAGCTGGATATCGCCAGTTGTCAGGCCCCGGCGCATAAATACAAACGCGGCGGGAACGAACACGTTGAAATACCTAACCATCTCGACCGGCAGTTCGCGGTAACAGCGCCGGATCAGAGCTGGTGCGGCGATGTGACCTATATCTGGACGGGAAAATGCTGGGCTTATCTGGCCGTCGTGCTGGAGCTGTTCGCCCGTAAACCTGTGGGCTGGGCGATGTCGACGTCGCCGGACTCGGCCCTCACGGTCAAAGCGTTGCAGATGGCCTGGGAGCATCGGGGGAAGCCAACAGGAGTGATGTTCCACAGTGACCAGGGCAGTCACTATACCAGCCGCCAGTACCGGCAGGCTCTGTGGCGCTGTCGAATAAAGCAGAGCATGAGTCGACGCGGTAACTGCTGGGATAATGCCCCTATGGAACGGTTCTTCCGGAGCCTGAAGACCGAATGGGTGCCGACGAAGGGCTATAACAGCTTCAAAGAAGCTCAGAGCGCGATAATCCGCTACATCACGGGCTATTACAGTGCCATCCGGCCCCACTGGTATAACGGTGGGTTAACGCCAAATGAATCAGAGCGACTGTTCCACGAACAGTCAGGTCGTGTGGCCAAAATTAGTTGACCACTACAGGTCAGCGGCCGGGGCGTCAGACTCGGGCGATGGCTTGCAGGTAAGCTGATGAAAGAGCTGGATATCGCCAGTTGTCAGGCCCCGGCGCATAAATACAAACGCGGCGGGAACGAACACGTTGAAATACCTAACCATCTCGACCGGCAGTTCGCGGTAACAGCGCCGGATCAGATCTGGTGCGGCGATGTGACCTATATCTGGACGGGAAAATGCTGGGCTTATCTGGCCGCCGTGCTGGATCTGTTCGCCCGTAAACCTGTGGGCTGGGCGATGTCGACGTCGCCGGACTCGGCCCTCACGGTCAAAGCGTTGCAGATGGCCTGGGAGCATCGGGGGAAGCCAACAGGAGTGATGTTCCACAGTGACCAGGGCAGTCACTATACCAGCCGCCAGTACCGGCAGGCTCTGTGGCGCTGTCGAATAAAGCAGAGCATGAGTCGACGCGGTAACTGCTGGGATAATGCCCCTATGGAACGGTTCTTCCGGAGCCTGAAGACCGAATGGGTGCCGACGAAGGGCTATAACAGCTTCAAAGAAGCTCAGAGCGCGATAATCCGCTACATCACGGGCTATTACAGTGCCATCCGGCCCCACTGGTATAACGGTGGGTTAACGCCAAATGAATCAGAGCGGCTGTTCCACGAACAGTCAGGTCGTGTGGCCAAAATTAGTTGACCACTACAAACATCGTGCTGAGCCCCGGACAAGCCCATGAAAGCCAGTTCGTGTGGCCAAAATTAGTTGACCACTACACTCCCCAAGGGAATACCGGCGGCAGCGGGCATCGTTAACTTAAGATACAAAAGCTGTCCGGAGATGGCGGGTCAAGATCACATATACACGAAATGACACATGTCCTGGTCCGTTTCTAGGGGTTATATGCCATGTAGGTGATGACAAAAGCCATCCAGCCAGCAAGCGGCACAACCAGCAAAAATATCCAGGATGCGCGCGCATAGTTGCGCTTATTCTGGTTCACTGATGAAGAAAAAGCCCAGTACGCCAGAAAGATTAAATTAACGCCCGGAATGAGGGTCAACAGCATAGTCCAGCACCATTCCCGCACACCTATAACGGTCGTCGTTTTTTCCATTATCCATATCCTCATAAACTGACAGGGTATCATGGTATAAAAATTGATGAGCAATGTCTGGTGCTGTTGAGTCAGGTACGCCGGGTGCGTCCAGTAGCCCTGCCCGTCGCGGTATTCCTTCACCGGCACTATCATTCGTCGGCCTCCTGGCGGGATACGCTGCTGGCGTGTACAGCCACACCCGCTTTCTGCTGTGCACGGGCAAACTCGCGCACCTGCGCCTGATATTCTGGCGCGAAACAAAATACATCACCATCCTGTCTCCGGAGCATCTCGCATATTCCGAACACACCGCCTGTAACAATGTAAACGATGAAGAGAATATTGCCGGCAGCGTACACCAGGCACATCGCCGCACCAGTCTGAATATCAGCGGCCAGCGCAACCACTTTGCCTGGTAAGAACCAGAGCACCAGACAGACTGCAGGCAGCAACACCGCAGGTGCCCGAAGGAAGGCTTTTCTGAGCATGAACCCCACAGCCCGCCACCACATCCGCGTCTGTTTTTTGAACAACACATCGCTCTGCAATATCTGCCAGATGATGTCGGCTTTCTCGTTTACCTTCATACTGACACTGGTATTGCCGCAGCTCACATAGGCATGGCCCTGATACCAGAGTTCAAACACGGGCGGGCTGCGCATGATTTGGGTAAAGGAGACCAGCGACCGCGCCCACCAGTATTGCACCCCGTTATGAAATATTTCGGTATTCATGCGGAAATAGATCACGGCCACGCTGACCACCAACCAGAGAATAACCAGGTAATAGAACATGGCGTTATTCACCTGCATGAACATGCGAAAGCGGAGCAGCGCTAATTGTCCGCCACGGGTAATGTCATCAGTTTTTAACGTCACAACTGCGCTCCTAATTCTCTTATCCGTTTTTTAATTTCCCCGGCATACCATAATCGGCGGGCGCGGGAACCTGGTTTAAATCCGGCGTTATAGCTGCCAATGCACTCCCATGTATAACCACAGGTGGCGAGATGCTTCGATAATATCCAGGCACCAATTTGCACGTTCAGGCAGGGTTTGAATAAATCTTCCTGACCACTAATAATGCCGCGTTTAATTAAATCCGGGGTATGGCGACTATTAATCTGCATGAGACCATAGTCCGTACCGAGATCTCCTTTATTGACGTTTGTGGCTTTGGGATTAAAGCCGGATTCGTGTTTAGAAATAGCCATAACCAGTACGACCGGAAGATGGTACTTACTGGCGGCCTCCCGATAGCAGAAGGCATGTGCAGAGCTGCAAACGCCTGCCGCCATCAGCAAAAGCAGGGCGTTGAGCAGGGTTTTCATGGGTTACTCGCAGAAGAAAACCGCCCAAATGGGCGGTCATGGAGACAGAACAGTAGCGCCCTTACAGGGCGAGCGTCACCGCTTCGCGATTCCGATGGTTTGCAGGTACAGAGTCCCGTTTTATACTCTGCGGCATGTACATTCCGCGCCCCGCAAAGTTGCTCTTCACCGTCGATGACGCCTGGAACAGGTTCCTCGCCAGGTTCGGGGGCCGCGTCACGCCCTGGACACGACTTTGCGTTGAGCGCATGCTCGCCTGCGGCACCACAGCGATGGGCGTGAAGCGCTACTGCTGCTCATCTCCTGACTGCACACACTCCCGCTTCTTCTGCCAGACCTGCAAGTCAAAGGCATGCAGCGCCTGCGGGCATAAAGCCACGGAGCAGTGGATTACAGAGCAACAGCATATTCTGCCCGACTGTGACTGGCAGCACATCACCTTCACCATGCCCCACCTTCTGTGGCCCTTCTTCAATAACAACTGGCCTCTGCTCAATGCCCTGTTCCGTGCTGCCACCCGGGCCATGCTACGCTGGGCCCGCAAACAGGGCGTGGAGATCGGTATCTTCTGCGCCCTGCATACGTACGGCCGCCAGCTCAACCAGCATCCACACATACACCTCTCCGTCACCCGCGGTGGCCCCGACGTTAAACACGGTGTCTGGCGCGATATCTTCTTTAAGAAGCACGCCGTGGAGGTCATCTGGCGCGGGGCGGTCACCCGCCTGCTGCGCCACAGTTATGACCTGATTAACCCCGGCAGCCTGCCGGGGCTGGATCATATTCGGAACAAAAAACAGTGGGGCCGTTATCTGGAAGCGCAGTACGGGCGCTGCTGGAAGGTCCACTTCGCAAAGAAGACCCGGGGTGCATGGCGTAGCGTCAAATATCTGGGCCGGTATCTGAAGCGACCGCCGGTGTCGGCGGCAAAGCTCAGGCACTACAGCGGCGGGGCCGTGGCACATCATTACCTCGACCACCGTACGCAGCAGTACCGGCAGCAGACGCTGACGCAGGAAGAGATGATTGACCGTTATATCAGTCATATCCCGGCGAAGCACTTTAAGATGGTGCGCTACTACGGCTTTTTGTCCAGCAGGAAACGGGGCGAGCTGCTGCCAAAGGTGTATGAAGCCCTGGAGATGGAGGCACGGAAAAAACCGGAGAAACCGGGATTCGCCGCGCTGATGAAGGAATTTCTGCGCACAGACCCGTACAAATGCATTCTGTGCGGTAACCGGCTGCGCTTTGTCAGCGCAGAAGCGGGCAGGCACGCTTCGGTGTTAGTGGCCGAAAGGCTGCATAATATCGACCGTAAACGATGGCTTCAGGGACAGGCAGCAGGATAAGTGCGCCTGAAAAATGGCTTTCAGGTCAAAAAAGAATCGAAAGCGGTATTCTGTTAACATAAGAGTCACAACCACGCGCCGTCAGTGCGCTGCCGGTGACGACATTCATGGCCAGGAATTTTTTGAAACGATGATTCAATCTCCTAACCATCAAGAATAGCTTCCATCTTTTTATACGTTTTGGCGGGAACATAACTCTGTATCTTTGGCATTTTAATTATCCTTAAGGGAATCCGTACGGAGTCTGATAATAAAAAAAACTCTGAAAATCAACGCTGTGCAAAATTTACGCAGCAGATTACGCAAGATAATACGAATCCGTAGAGAATATGACAGGATTAAATCCTGCAATCAAGGAATCCATACGGATTCGTTATGATTAAAATGAGCCATAACCTACTGTTTAACATGAAGGAGTCTAAGCTGAATCCAGGGTGAATCCTTATGGATTCCCTCTTTTGATCACATATCATACTGATTTCACAAAAGGCAATCGTATCTCCATGATTTAAAACACATCTTGCAGGATTTTCAATCCTGCGTAGGGTGTCTTGAAATAGCAACCAGAAGACGGCAAAGAACACGAACCACTTTGCAGCCCGTTTTTATATATGCACAGCATGCGTTGTACCGCGATTAAATATCCAGCCATCGGCGTCTGAGTGTGTTTTTAGGGTAAATGGATGCCAGGCATCAATAATGAATCAGAACTCTGTGACGTGGCTCGTGCACCGCCTGTAACGATATGGCAGCAAATTACGCAAACAGCCCTTGATACTTTGTTACCGACAGATTTTCGGCCAAAAAAAAACCGCCCCGTAGGGCGGCTCATTGCTGGCATTCAATTTTAAGCCAGTATCGGTACATTTCCAGACGATGGCGTTCTGCCTGACTCATCCTGCATCGTCTGGTGATCAGTAATACTGAGTTGCAAAGAAAACCCTGGGAGTTAGTCCAGCTCAGGGATATTTCTTTATCGCAATAGACAATCTTAAATCTTACGCCGCCGTTCGCCAGCTCCTGAGCAACAAGCCGTTTAAAATCGTTACGCTTCATCTATGCCTCCCGAAAGGCAAAACATTTGTGTCTTTTTTCCCGACTCCGAACCGAGGGACATAAACGATGCCAGGGCAACGTTATTTACAGCAGTGTCGTTAAAACATAGAATCGTGATGGCTGGCATATGAATTTCCTGAATTAAAGTGTGTCAGCGGGGCGGGACTGTTGGCGCAGTCCCGTCCGTTTATTAAATATCGCGCGGCGTTTAATTACCGTGCGCATTGAGAAAAGCGTCAGCGGGGAAAATAACTAAGCGGGATAAGTGGCAACATAAAACCGTGCCACTCATGTCAGATTGATTAAATTCATGCGCACAACAATCTGCACGCATGAGGTAACAGTGACGAAACTATTTTTTACCAAACATTCCGTATTTACTGATTAGCAGGAAACCAACGGTTATCATTCCACCGGAGTAAACAATAAATTTCCCTGACAGTGGCAACGGGAAAATCCGGGCAAACGGGATAATATAAGATGCAATATCCAGCACCGCCCCTGCAAACAGAAGACCCATTACCCACGCCAGAGATAAAAGCATCATCTTTTGTGCCGTCCTCACTATTTTTCTTTTCACTCGCCCCCTCGTTTGATTCATTATCGGGCGGCATCCTATTTTATTAACATGCCGCCCGGTAATCTTACATCATAGTTCAGTATCTGCCTGGCAATACCTCGAAGGATAATGCCCGTTCTCCCATAAATATTGCGCCGTCCTTTTTAACCACATCAGCATATCGTCACCATAAAAAGCGCGACGATTCTCCTGATAATAAAAAGGTTGCCAGCTTGCCAGTCGCTGAAATTCTGTCATGTCGTCATATTCGCAGCGACTGATATGCTCGCGCTCTGCAATCAGGCTGTCTATTTCCGCATTCAGGATATTTGCATAAGTGTGCGGGTCATTTTCCAGTGCGGTATCAATTGTCAGACCGGAAAACATTTCTGCCGCAGAAAGTAACTGATACACATCATTGATGGTTTTACTTAGCAGGCAGGTTATTGCGCCGGGATAATCCGGGCTGTCAAAGACCAGGCTTACCGCTGCAATCATTTGTTTCGTTTCGCTGACCAGTATTTCTTTATTCGCCCCCGTCTGGTAGCGAAAAATAACCTGGCTGATTTTCATTTTCAGAGCATCAGCTTTTCCCTGCGCCGCCTGCTCCGACATTTTATTATGAACCATATATTCTGCCTCGCTGTTATTGCCGCCCCTGTACGGAGCGGCTCACCTTGTTAGTTAAATGCGCGTTTCAGTTCCAGCGTGCGGAGTACCTGACCAAAATCGGCGTTTTTCATGGCGGGAATACGCACCCCGCGCCCCTTGCGGATGCTCTTAGCGATGTGCCGCCCGAATGCCTTTAATGACGGGTCAATGAGCGGCGCGGGAATATCATCACGAGGGATGCGTGAATGACGGCGGGGCTTTACAGCCTCATCGGAAGGTGTGACAATAATCGGCGTCATTGGATGACTCCTTATTGGGTTAAAGTGATAGCCGCAAAAACCGTGACAGCGATTTTTACGGCGTGGATTAAGCAGGGTTTACCCTGCTTTTTTCATCTCTGCGTTTTACGTTCTGTGTCGTTTTCCTCCTGTTTTGCCGGAATCCCTTTCTGCTCCAGATAGCGGTTAATTTTTTCACCGCCACCCGCTTCAAAGTTCCATGCTCTGTCCATCAGCATTCCATCGGGATAGCGAACTGCCACCCTGAAATGCGTTGTCTGGTCGTCCTCGATAAAGGCGTTTTCCCACGCAGCAGCGACAGCCTCCGCCTCGCGGCGACTGAAATTGCTGTCTGACAAAAAGGGCATGGGCCTGACTGGGTCACGCATCGTTTTCTCCTGGTTTTTAAAGAACATCACCCGTTGAGTTTTCTTCGCTGCGGTGTTGACGTTTTGGGGGTGACTGGCGGTCTGTTTCGGGTTGTGAACCTCACCTGTTTGAGAACCTTCGCCGCAAAGGGAAAGAACGGACACGGCCCGGTGCAGGTGTCCGGTACGGCGACGACATTATTTGCCGGGTTTTCGGCAAAAAATGTTGACGGCGAGCTTTAGCGGTACTGGACAGCCAGGCGGGTTGTGGCGGGATATTCCCGGGCGAAGGGGCTTAAACGGTGAAAGGGCGCACGGAACAGCAGGGCAGGCACCCCGGCAACGACGTGGCGCGACGAGCGAAACGGCGTTGCGCCTTACGTCCCGGCGCTTTTGCCGGGATGCGACAAGCGCAGGTTACGGCGCGTAAAGGGGCGGCGACTCCGCTGGCGGAGTCTGCAAGCCTGCCGTTGACGTCAGACATCAGACACTAGCCGACAGGCCCGAAACCGCGAGCGGGTTCGGCGGAGCTTACCGCGTCATTTCGCGGTTAGCGGAGTGTGGCTTGACGACCGGACGCTTCGCGGTCGGGAGCCGAAGGTGTCGCCAGGTTGGTGTTGTTTGTCAGTACAGGTAACAGAAGAACGACAGCAGGAAGAAGGACAGCAAGCACAACAGCAGGAATAAGCATCAACACATTAGTACAGGGTAACGCTTTGCCTGAGATAAGCAGCATGGCAGAGGTAGGGGTGGCCGTGACGGCGCGTCAGCGCAGCAACGTCACCGCACCGCAGGCGGTTTTGGGGCAGAGTTATCGGAACGCGAGGGCAATGCCAGGGCGGCATAGTCCGGGGGATAAAAGAAAACCGCACCATTGCTGGCGCGGTCTGTGGGATTAGTGTTTCAGAGCTTCGATTTTTTCAGTCGGCAATTGTGTCATTTGATGGACAAACTCTACTGACATCCCATTTTTCAGCAGGTTACGCGCGATATTCTCGGCGGCTTCCTGGCTGCCCTTCTGGATGCCCTTCTGGATGCCCTTCTGCTCGCCCTGCTCAATCAGTTGTTCGGCCCACGTCATCAGTTCCCCCTCGCGCTGTGGCGCTTTGTGTCTGAGTTCTTCAATAAACAGGCGAACATCTGTTTTATCCTGCCCGTTCCAGAAAATATAGTGCATTATTGCGTTGAATTGCTCCCCTGTCAGCAGGGGTTTCAGTATCAGCCGCGCGATTTCGTCGATAAACTCCATCATGTCACGGGTGCGGATATGCTTCATCACCAGAGACAGCAGCGCCACGCTCCTGTGCTGCATCAGCTCTTCATCCGGTATCACCGTCACATCGGCCAGCGGAAAATCGCGGCTGTAGACTTCCCGCGCCAGTTCCGGCTGGTCAAAACAGGCCAGCCAGTTCATCGGGTACGGATGCGGCGACGGTTGCCCCGCGTAGAATAACAGCGGTATCACTACCGGCACCGTTTTGCTCTTGTGCTGCGTGATATGCTGCTGCATCGCGGCGATGGCGTAACGCATCAGCCGGAAGGCAATGAGTTCATCTGCGCTGCTCTGGTGCTCCACGGTCACGTATATGTAGCCGCTTTCGCCGCCGTCGATGTTCACCCGGTACAGAATATCGCTGTAGTACGCTTTCAGGTCTGGCTCGATGAACGAACCGGGCTGAAGTTGCAGCGTGTTCAGGTCGCAGCGCTCGCGCCACTGCGCCGGAAGATGGGCTTCCAGCAGGTCGCGCATCGCGGCAGGGTCGCTCATCACGGCCTTGAATACCCGGTCATGATGGCTGATTTTGTGTTGCTTCTTCTCTGGCATGATTCGCCTCTCTCTGCGTTCTGCCGTCAGGGTAACAGAAAGCGGGGCTTCCCGCTTTCTGTCCACACCTTCAGTAATCCGCTGCCAGTTCACTCATCAGGGCATCACAGGCATCATGCGCCCGTTCAGCCTCTGCCAGCGTCAGCCGGATACCCCGTTTTGCTGCCGCGCCCATAAACGTTGGGCGGTCTTTCAGGGGCAGCGCATTCAGACAGCCCATTGCCATTGCAAGAAGTCGTGACTCATAGATTTCACAGTGCAGGCCGCAGCCGCTGTGCGCCTGTTTTTCCATTCGGGCCAGCACCACATCGGCGCGGATCACATCAAACGGATTGCCGGACTTCAGGTTGGTGATAAATCCGTCAGTGCGGATTGCCGTTCCGGGCCGATATGTAGCGATAACATCATGATGTTGCTGAATCGTGCTGTTTTGTGCGTTCATCGTGTTCTCCTGTTAATTGTTGTGGATCGTATGCGTCCGAAAATGCCTTTTTTCCTGGTTTTTAAAGAACATCACCCGTTGAGTTTCTTTCGCTGCGGTGTTGACGTTTTGGGGGTGACTGGCGGTCTGTTCCGGGTTGTGAACCTCACCCGTTTGAGAACCTTCGCCGCAAAGGGAAAGAACGGACACGGCCCGGTGCAGGTGTCCGGTACGGCGGCGACATTATTTGCCGGGTTTTCGGCAAAAAATGTTGACGGCGAGCTTTAGCGGTACTGGACAGCCAGGCGGGTTGTGGCGGGATATTCCCGGGCGAAGGGGCTTAAACGGTGAAAGGGCGCACGGAACAGCAGGGCAGGCACCCCGGCAACGACGAGACGCGGCGAGCGAAACGGCGTTGCACCTTACATCCCGGCGTTTTTTGCCGGGATGCGACAAGCGCAGGCCACGGCGCGTAAAGGGGCGGCGACGCCGTGTACGGCGTCTGCAAGCCTGCCGTTGACGTCAGACATCAGACACTAGCCGGGAGGCCCGAAACCGCGAGCGGGTTCGGCGGAGCTTACCGCGTCATTTCGCGGTTAGCGGAGTGTGGCTTGACGACCGGACGCTTCGCGGTCGGGAGCCGAAGGTGTCGCCGGGTTGGTGTTGTTTGTTAGTACAGGAAAAAGAGAAACGACAGCAGGAAGAAGAACCTCAACAGCAAGCACAACAGCAGGAATAAGCATCAACACATCAGTACAGGGTGACTCTTTGCCTGAGATAAGCAGCATGACAGAGGTAAGGGTGACAGTGGCGGCGCGTCAGCGCAGCAACGTCACCGCGCCGCAGGCGGTTTTGGGGCAGAGTTATCGGAACGCGAGGGCAATGCCAGGGCGGCATAGTCCGGGGGATAAACGAAAACCGCACCATTGCTGGCGCGGTCTGTGGGATTAATGCTTCAGGGCTTCGATTTTTTCAATCGGCAAACGGGTAATTTCATTAACCAGCTCGACGGACATCCCTTTGTTAAGCATAGTCCGCGCGATATTCTCGGCGGCTTCCTGGCTGCCCTTCTGGATGCCCTTCTGGATGCCCTTCTGGATGCCCTTCTGCTCGCCCTGCTCAATCAGTTGTTCGGCCCACGTCATCAGTTCCCCCTCGCGCTCTGGCGCTTTCTGTCTGAGTTCTTCAATAAACAGGCGAACATCTGTTTTATCCTGCCCGTTCCAGAAAATATAGTGCATTATTGCGTTGAATTGCTCCCCTGTCAGCAGGGGTTTCAGTATCAGCCGCGCGATTTCGTCGATAAACTCCATCATGTCACGGGTGCGGATATGCTTCATCACCAGAGACAGCAGCGCCACGCTCCTGTGCTGCATCAGTTCTTCATCCGGTATCACCGTCACATCGGCCAGCGGAAAATCGCGGCTGTAGACTTCCCGCGCCAGTTCCGGCTGGTCAAAACAGGCCAGCCAGTTCATCGGGTACGGATGCGGCGACGGTTGCCCCGCGTAGAATAACAGCGGTATCACTACCGGCACCGTTTTACTCTTGTGCTGCGTGATATGCTGCTGCATCGCGGCGATGGCGTAACGCATCAGCCGGAAGGCAATGAGTTCATCTGCGCGGCTCTGGTGCTCCACGGTCACGTATATGTAGCCGCTTTCGCCGCCGTCGATGTTCACCCGGTACAGAATATCGCTGTAGTACGCTTTCAGGTCTGGCTCGATGAACGAACCCGGCTGTAGTTGCAGCGTGTTCAGGTCGCAGCGCTCGCGCCACTGTGCCGGAAGATGCACGTTCAGCAGGTCGCGCATCGCGGCAGGGTCGCTCATCACGGCCTTGAATACCCGGTCATGATGGCTGATTTTGTGTTGCTTCTTCTCTGGCATGATTCGCCTCTCTCTGCGTTCTGCCGTCAGGGTAACAGAAAGCGGGGTTTCCCGCTTTCTGCCCGTACTGTCAGACAACCGGCGGCAGCGCCCCCGGATAATGCCGCGCGATGATGTCGTTCACCTTTTCCACCAGGTCAGGGCGGGTAAACGTGATATGCGCGGAGCCTTTTTTGTAGGCGCGGATAGTGAAATACTCGCACGTAAACACCGCGCCCACGCTCGCCGCGCCCCCCTGACTGATAAACGCGCTTAAATTCGCCCCCTCGGAGATCCGGTTATCCGGCACGTTTTTTCCGTCCAGAATCCAGAACGGACGCGCCAGATCGTCGATCCGGTTCTGTGCATACGTGCGCACGGAAAAATACAGACCTTGATGATTGTCGAGAACACCATCAATGATAATGCGCTTACCGAGCAGACAGGGATTATGGGTTTTGTAATCCCATGACAGATTGCGGAAGACGTCGATCACGCCCTGCTCAAACGTGGCGCCCTTGCTGGCGTTAAGCAGGCGGAACGTGGCAATCACGTTATCAAGCGTAATTTCGGGACAGTCATCACTGTATAACTGCGCATCCCACTCCTTGCGCTGTGCCTCGCTCATGAGCGTGAACATGCCCGTATCGTTCATCAGTCGCGTCCAGATATCACGGTCGGCATAGCGATGTACGCTCCGCGTTAAAGCCGCCTCCCGCGTGGCGCTGCGGTCGGCTGACAGGCTGCGCTCGATGATTTCTGTCATGCCGGAGATCCACCCTCGCCCCGATGCTTCAAAGAACATTTTCTGCGCCTCGCGTAGCCGTTCGATAGCCTCCAGAAACATCGTCACGCCGATGTTACGCTGCGCGACAATGCGCTCTACCGGAAGGGAAGAAATAACCTCCCCTGCACTCTCATGGGGATTGAGGTCAACGGTAATCGCCTGTGCTGTGGCCTGTGTCATGTGCTTTTCCCTCCTGTTGTTGCCGCCCCTTTCGGAGCGGCTCACCCTGTTAGTTAAATGCGCGTTTCAGTTCCAGCGTGCGGAGCACCTGACCAAAATCGGCGTTTTTCATGGCGGGAATACGCACCCCGCGCCCCTTGCGGATGCTCTTAGCGATGTGCCGCCCGAATGCTTTTAATGACGGGTCAATCTGCGGTGCGGGAATATCATCACGAGGGATGCGGGAATGACGGCGGGGCTTTACAGCCTCAACGGAAGGTGTGACAATGGTCGAAATCATTAAAGATTCCTCATAGATAATTAATGAAAGCCGCAAAAACCGTTCCAGCGATTTTTGCGGCGTGATTTAAGCAGGGCTTTCCCTGCTTTTTTCATTTCTGCACGTTACGTTCTGCTTCTTCTGCCTCCTTTTGCACTTTGTCGGTAATGTCTTCGGGGTCGCCCAAAAACCAGCCCTGAACAGGCTTATGGCGCTCTATGAACGCCTTTATCGCCCCCTTTCCGGTCATGGCTTTTACGCGGGTAAACATCGGTAAAACGCCCTTTTCATCGCATCCGGTAAACGCAATCTGATAAACACGCATCGCCTGTGTCTGCATTTCGCTTTCTCCTGTTTTTTAAAGAACATCACCCGTTGAGTTTCTTTCGCTGCGGTGTTGACGTTTTGGGGGTGACTGGCGGTCTGTTTCGGGTTGTGAACCTCACCCGTTTGAGAACCTTCGCCGCAAAGGGAAAGAACAGACACGGCCCGGTGCAGGTGTCCGGTACGGCGGCGACATTATTTGCCGGGTTTTCGGCAAAAAATGTGGGCGGCGAGTGTCAGCGGTACTGGACAGCCAGGCGGGTTGTGGCGGGATATTCCCGGGCGAAGGGGCTTAAACCGGTGAAAGGGCGCACGGAACAGCAGGGCAGGCACCCCGGCAACGACGAGACGCGGCGAGCGAAACGGCGTTGCGCCTTACGTCCCGGCGATTTTTGCCGGGATGCGACAAGCGCAGGCCACGGCGCGTAAAGGGGCGGCGACGCCGCTGGCGGCGTCTGCAAGCCTGCCGTTGCGTCAGGATGGAAACCCGCGGCCCGGCGGTTTACCGCAGGGCCGGGCGGAGACAGCGAAGCTGGCTCAGTGCGAAGCATGACAGCCGACAGGACGCCCGGCTGTGGTTTTTTACGGGGGAGTGGAAACAAAAAATCCACATCCACCGCCAGAACAGTATTAATACCGACAGCAGCACTATCAGCACTATCAGCACTATCAGCAGCAAAATTACCCACACCAGGAACAAAATCCCCCACACGCACTGAACAATGCCCCTTTCAACTCACACACCACCGTGTCGCGTAAGCGGTGCGACAGCACCGCCCTCGCGGTGCCGCAGGCACCCCGGGGTTTTCGGCGGGCTGACAGGCGGCCTCCACCGCCCGTGTCGTTACCGGCTCCGCTTCAGCACTGCCGGATATACTGGCCCCCGATACACAGCGCGGGCTGATGTTTCAGGTACTCGCAAATCTCATCCAGCACCTGCGCGGTCGTCAGCGGTGAAAGGCCCGCCGCTTTGCGTTGCGCGTTAATCAGCGTCCGGTAGTGACGCAAAACTTCGCGAGTGTAAGGTGTGAGTGTCATATGTCCTCCGGTATCTGGCGGGGCTGCGCCCCGCCCTGTGGGTTATGCGCCAAACACGTAGCCGTCTGCCAGCGTCAGGCCATTCAGAAACAGGTCGCGGCCGTAAGCGGAATAATCAAAGTAATTGCGCAAATTCTCCGGCATCCCGTCCAGCAGACCGTGCTCCTCGACGTAGTGCATCGCGTACGCTTCCTCGCAAGTGGTTTCCCCGCGGTATGCGTCGTCAAATTCATCAAAGTCAGTGCTGCCCGTCAGTTTCGTCCAGACCACATAGGCCCCCGCCTTTCCGGCCTCGCTGGCCTCCCTGAAGCCCTCAACAAAAGACCAGTCAACAGAACATTCCGACGCGAACGCATCAGGGATACCCTCGATATCCTGGAACATCAGCTCGGGGTCGGGTTCGTTTGCATGAAGGGCGCGGCAGGCGGCGTAAAAACTGGCCTCGTCGTCGTAATCGGTGAGCGTAAGCCATGCACCGGCAATGCTTCCGCAGTTGTATTTGTGGTACGTGCCGACATACACGGCAGGCTGTGTCACGGTGGTGGTGGTGTTCATCGCGGTATCCTCGCTGTCAGAGTGAACGGAACCGGCTTTCGCCGTGCCGACACAACAACCCGACGAACAGCGAAAAATACCAGGGCGCACCCGCAGGCCGTCAGCCGGAAAACGCGGAGGCTGGCCGCACGGTTATCCTGCGAAAACTGAGCGGGATAACGACGGCAGGACAGGCGAGGAGCATCAGACCATCACGGCGGACGGGCGAGGACGGCGGCGACAGCGCACCCTTGTATTTTTTGCGGTCGGGTTAGCGTGAAGGCACGGCGAATGCCGCAGGCGCACGGAGCGGGCAGGCTGAAGAGGGTAAAGGGGCGAAACGCCCCGGGAGAAAGCGGAGCCGCTGCGGGACGCAGGCGACATCCGAATGGTGCGGATTTATTGCCCGGTGTCGGGCTTTTCGTCCGGCTTCAGGTACACCGGGTCACTGCCCCGTGGCAGCGTGGTACTGATGTTGCGGTAGTGTTCGAGCCGCTCCTGAAATAAAGGCCACTGACTCGGCGGGAACTGGCGCATCTCCATTTCCACCGCCACGGGCTTGCCCATACGCTCCAGATACGCCACGGCGGCTACCGCTTTGTCCATATCCACCTGCTTTCTTTCCTCGTCCGGCAGTTGCGCCAGATTCCATTTCGACATTCAGTCTTCCCCCTTCCGCTGCCTTGCCGGGACGGTGAACAACACCGAACCCTCAAGATAATGCACCACCCTGACAACCCTGCGCAGCCCTTCACCCGCCCGGCGGGGCTTTATCTCGTCGCCCACGGACACCGGGTTATGAAAACGTGCGGTGTGTTCTTCATCCCACACCGGAGCCAGCCCTTCCTCTGCCACCACGTAGCGATACCGCCTGCAAAAAATCCCCATCGCCACCTCCCCTGAAATCTATCTGAATCCTGTCATTATCATGCCACATAACGCAGCCGCAACGGCGGCGCGGGCGGGGTATATTTCCCCCAGCGCATCGCGGCAACGCCAGCCGCGCCGGGCTGGCACTCCTGCCACTGCGCGAGCATCTCCGCAAGGTCGTCCGGGCTGACCCGGTGCAGCCAGTGCTTCACCTCCCCCCGCAGGGTGTGCGGTGACGCAGAACAGATGCCGACAGCCGCGCGGGCGGCTTCCTCCTGACGGTACAGTCGCGCCACCACGCTGCGTTTTTCCGGTCGGTGTGCGCAGGTGTGGTACGGCAGACGGTTATGCGTGACCGGCTTTTCCGGCAGCAGCACCCCGGGAAACAGCATCAGGCGCTCCGCATCCGTCAGCGGACTGAGACAGAGTTTCCCCTGGCTGGCGAAGGCCACGGAGAGGGCGTATTTCCACGCCACCACGGGGTTCTCTTTACGCACCAGGCGAACAGGCGGCGCGGGTTTACCGCCTGACCGCCCCGCAGGGCGGCGGACGCAGGCCGCGAGCCACATCACCATGTCACGGCCTCCCCGAGTTCATCAGCTATCGCGTGCGCACTGCGCCCGTCACGCAGCATCGCGTCCACCTGCTCCAGCAGGTCAGACAGGCTATCGGGATAAAATTCGGCGGCGGCATGCAGCACCCGCACCCGCTGTGCCGGATGCGCCTGTATCACGAGTACCCATAGCGGGCTGACGTCCCCAGGACTGCATAAACTGAGCGTCAGCGGTTTCTCAGGGTCGGGGGTCAGGCGGCAGTGAACCGGAAACAGGCCGCCGAATTCATTCTGCCATTCTCCGATAATATGCCAGCCATCAGGAATGCTCAGCGCTGCGATGACGCTGTCAGTGAGTACCTGACGGCCCTGCAACCCCGTATCGCGGATAAATTCCAGTTCATCGGGTGTCATACAGTTCAGAAACTCAGGGGTATAGGTTATGCTCATCGGTTTATCCTTACTGCCAGCCCCGCAGGGCTGGCGTGTGGGTTCATTATTATTCGCCGTCAGGCGGCCTGTTCAGCATTCGGGGCGGCATCATTTGCTGCGTCATTTGCGGCTTCGGCTGCATTTGCGGTGTTTTCCGCAGTCGCCGTGACCACTTCGCGGCGCACCATCCAGTCCGGCAGCCAGTTCAGGGCGGCGGCTTCCCGTTCGGTACGGGCGGCGGCGGTGTCTTTCTTCATATCCGGCACCTCCCGCGCCGCTGCGTCATTCCCCATCTCTGCCAGTGTCGCAGAAAGCTGTTTTTTATTCAGCTTGCGGAAATAGCTGTCGGCGTCCACCATTCGCGCAGGTCAAAGTCCATCGCGGCTTCCACGCGGTCGAGGATATGCCCTCTGGCATCAATCTTATCGCGCAGCCCGTCAAGGGCATGTGCGGAGCAGTACGCCAGCAGGGCGTGGATATCGGCATCGCTTCGCGCCAGCAGCCAGATGAAGTCCGTTTTCCAGTCCCGGGGTAACGTTGCCGCCAGTACATCCCGTTGCGCCATCAGTGCCTGATACGCTTTCCCGTCCTGACCACTGAGTGCGTGGTCGGTCAGCAGATAATGTCGGGCATCGGTGTGCACCCGAACCGGACTGTTGCTGCCATAGCAGGAGAACACCCCGAGGCAGAGCGTCCATGTCATCAGCGCCAGCGCCACCCGTGGCTGCTGTGCCAGTGCCGCCTGTGTGGCAAAGGTACGTTCGCTGGTCATGCTGCGAATGAGCGAGGCCGGAAGGGTGTCGTTCAGGCTGACGCTTTCCGCGCTGCCAGTGTTTTCTCCGCCCGTTTCCGGCGCATCGTCGCTGTCTTCTGCATCCGCCACGCTCTCCGGCAGATCGCTTTTGCGTACCACGCCGCGCCGGATATTCACGCTGCCGCGCCCGAAAGACACCACCACGCCAGCCAGTTCCCGCGATTCTGCTGACCAGCCCCGCGCGGTGGCAATGGCCTGAATCTGCGCGATTTCGTCACTGATTGTCGCCGCTTCCCCGCCATCATCAACGGAGAGCGCATCCAGTGCGTCAACCAGTACGTCCAGTCGGGCGCTTTCCTCGTCGGTGTAGTCTTCTTCCGGCACATCCAGCAGGGCATATTCATCGGCATCGTCATAGCGGCTGACGGCGGTCAGTCGCCCTGCACTCCAGCGCCAGCCCTCGTCCTGCGCCACCTGCGTGGCGAGAGCGTCCAGCTTCTGCACCAGCACCTGTTCCAGCAGGCGTTTATCGACAAAGCCGCCCTCGTCCAGGCTGAACAAGTCACGGCGCACTTCCCCTCCGGCAGCAACATAATCCGCTTCCCCGACAACATCCCACATACGGTTGTCGGACGTGGACACTTCGCTTTCGGTGATCAGGCGGCGCAGCTTCTCCGCACTCACGCCGGAGCCGAAATTTTCAAGGAGATGATGGACGAGGCCGAAGCAGATGTGCTGGCATACTTCAGCTTCCCTAAAGCGCATCGGGTGAAGATCCACTCCACCAACACACTGGAACGCCTGAACAAAGAGGTGAAGCGGCGTGCTGACGTAGTGGGCATCTTCCCCAATGAGGAGAGCATAACTCGACTTCTGGGGGCCGTGCTGACGGAACAGAACGAGGAATGGCTGCTGCAGAACCGTTATCTGCCACAACATACTATGACGGAGATAGACCAGGCCGCTGAAACTGAAGTAATCGAGGCGCTGCCACTCAGCGCTTAACAGACATATTACCGGACCGGAAGGCCGGCTCTGAATTTACACCACCTTGACGGACTCGACCCGGTTTTTCATGATCTCCTAACACCGCAGCGCTGGTCACGCTCAACGCCGACAAACCGGATGAGGAAACGATTAGCATCAGGCAAAGCAAGTATCTGAACAACCTGGTCGAGCAGGATCACCGAAATATCAAACGTCCAATACGTCTGATGCTGGGATTCAAATCGTTTCGGCGGGCACAGACGATTCTGGCCGGCATTGAGTTAATTCATATGATACGAAAGGGCGATATCAACATCCGGCAGGTGACGTGATCTCACCTGCCGAACAGTTCTATTTGCTGGCAGCCTAAACAACCGACAGCGCAACTTTTGCTGGCTCCACATCACTAATGCGACAGAGCCTTCCATAGCGCCCTCAAACCCCGCACATATTATACATGTCCGAGGTCAATCATAGTAAAAATAATATATCCTATTTCACCCAATTAATACCTTCATTTAACAAAAATATATCTTGCAATAGATTATCGTTACGACTGTAACAGAAGTTAGCAATGATAGAATTAGTATTAGTTAGAAGATATTGTCGAAGAGTATCGTCATCGATTCGTGATATATCAATGACTTCAACATCACCTTTTCTAATAAGGTTAATAAATCTGGAAACATCTTCTTTATAAAATGAGACATCTTTATATCTTGCAGAGCGATGTCCACTTCTAGAACCATGTGTCCCTGATAAAATGGTTACGCCATTACCAGCCTCAATTTCACTTTTGACAATACCATCAATATAGCTCCCCCTTGTTGTATGATTCGTTGTCCAAACATTTTTATTGCTAGCAGGATGTACAATTTTTCGAAAGCCAGAGTTTTTAGCATGAAATCTGTAATCATCGATGCTTCTTCCCATGGAAGAATAGCTAACGATTTTTTTAGGCCCTCTAAGTTTATTCAC
This sequence comes from Klebsiella sp. PL-2018, assembly GCF_019048985.1. Taxonomy (NCBI): domain Bacteria; kingdom Pseudomonadati; phylum Pseudomonadota; class Gammaproteobacteria; order Enterobacterales; family Enterobacteriaceae; genus Klebsiella; species Klebsiella sp. PL-2018. The sequence goes on along the minus strand of NZ_CP077675.1, from coordinate 67,173 downwards.
TGTAAAACCAAATTTTAATCCATATCCACTTAGCACCCCAAAAGCTGCATCCGTTATAGCACCTATGCCTGCTTCATTTAATGTAGCACCCTCTGCAAGGTTCCAACTGAAATCGACAATCCCACTAATAATTTTATCAGCAGCAACAAGGCCCATTTGAACTTTAGAAGTAGCACCTGAATATATCCCTCCAATTCCCCCTGAGATACCTCCTAAAATAGTTCCTATAGCCACATGCTTCAAATCGAAGTCATCTCCAGTGATTGAGATTCGGACACTTTCTGAAGCTACTGAAACTGAGAATCCTATAATAGCACCTACTATTATGCCAGCTAAAAAAGGTAAAACTGCGAAATGGCCGCTTGGATCTCGCAAGTTAATAGGATCGCCTAAGTTATAAGCATACGGGTTTATACCGCCCAATGAAAATGGGCTCATATCATCTGGAGAGTTGTAGCGCATTAATGAAGGATTATAAGTACGATAACCATGTGATAGATGATATAAATCAAAAAATTCATCTTTTCTCTCACCATTAAAACCAAGAGGGATTTCTAAAAAATCATTATTTTTATTTCTACTTTCATCTTGACCATATGGAAGATATTTGTGACTAGATTGAGACCATTTATTGTCAGATTTATCTATCGAGTATACAATGCTTCCTTGTTGATTCGACAATAGTTGTTGGTTTATTGTATTTTTTCCATCTGTTCTAACAATGCGATTTGAGATTATATCAGACACGCCTTGATAACTACTATCCATATCTTTGCTATTTGTTTTCTGGAATAGTTCATTAGTTAATTGTCCATTTTGATAAAAAAAATAAATTTTTTTATCTTGTGCTTTTTGTAAAACCAAATCACCCAAAGCATTATAAATATACGATATTTTTCCTTGATTTTCATTTATTATATCTGTCATCTGGCCAAAGACGTTATATGAATATTTTCGCTTTAAGCCCTCTTCCAATAGTCGTCCAGCATCATCATAATATAACTTTATCTCAGCTTCATATTGAGGATGAGTGTTAGTTATCCGTTCGAGTTGCATTGGGTTAGCTTTGGAATAATAAAATAAAGAAAGATTAAAACCCCCACCAGAAAAAAACGTTTTTACCTGTGTAATATTACTATAAATATCATAGTTGAATGATTGGCCTAAAATAATATTACCATACTCGTCTCTTATACCTTCACCTTGAATTTGATAATCAATCAAACGATTCAAGTCGTCGTAAGCCATGAGTTCAACCATATGTTTAGTTGTAAGATATAGAATATTAGTTTTCCTATAAACTAATAAAGATGATGAGTCATATGACTGTTCTATAATTAACTGAGCGTCATTATTTTTAATACTGCGTGTTTTTTCAAGTCCTGATGAATAGTATGATATTAAAATTTTTGTGTTATTATCATTTTCAGCAGAAGTAATAACATTTATGCGACTAGAAGAATCATAGGATAATTCAATTATAGCATTGGGAGATTGAAGCTTATTAATACGTCCATGAGAATCGTATGTGAAGGTGGTTTCGTTGTTAAAATAATCTCTTTTTTTGAGTAGTCTTCCTAAAAACGAATGATTATAAGTTGATGTAAAATTCATCTCATCGCCATATTTTTCTGTCTCACTTGTTAATTGGCCTAGCATATTAAAATCACGATTCTGTCGAATTGATACATCATTAGACATTTGAATTTCATCTCCTATAAGGAGTCCATTTGAGTAGTCATAATCAAATGTCTTCAATATATTATGTTTAGTATTCTCAATACTCAAAGGTACATTTAAATAAATATCATTCTCAAATCTAATAATCTCTCCTGCAGGAGTTACTTGAGCCTCAGGATAAACGTAGCTATTTTTGTAAAAATAATTAAATTCACCAGATGAAGACTTTTCACCAATTAAGCGAAAAAGACCATCATAACGTCGACTGCCTAAAGAAATATCATTAACTGTAATTTCAGTAATTAATCCAGCATCAGTGAAATCTGCATACTTAATGTTTTGTTGCAATAAACCTTGTTTAGTGGTTTTTTTTAAGCTTATAAGACGATCGTAAATATCATAAAACAAACTAGTATGTATATTTTTATTATCAATATGCTCCGATAAATTTCCATATCCATCGTAGCGATATTTGGTTTCTAAAGAAATATTTTCTGGTATATACGTTATTACCTTCTGTGTGACCTGGCTTGCCAGGTTATATTCAGTTGTCACTTTTACATCGTCACCTACAAGGCAAGTGGCTTGTAATGTTACAGGATCATAATCATATTTTTCTATTTTGCCATCTGGATGTTTTATTTTGCTTAGTGTACCTAAGTGATTGTATTCATATTCATTATTAACTTCTAATAATTTTTCATTTGATAAATTGTAGTCAATTTCTGTTTCTTTTATTTTTAAACCAAATTTGTTGTAATGAAACTTATTTATTTCTAACTCTTTACCAGTAAGTGATTTCTTAAAAATAGAAATTAGATTTCCAGCATTATTGAACTCTAATCTGACTTCATTGCCACCATTATTGATGATTTTTATATTGTTGTGGTTGTTGTATACTTCATATGTATATTCTCTAATATTTTCATATTTAGTATTGGGAGCAAATTTTTCGGAAATTATACGTCCGAATGTATCATACTCAAAAATTTTTAATATACCTTCAGATGTTTTTTCCTCAATGACCTTTCCATCAAAGTATCTCACGCTTTCAGATGATTCTGTTTTAAGGTTATCATGTGTTGTAATTCTTTTTGTTATGTTATAGTGTTCAGCGCTAAAGTTATATTCAAATTGCGTACTTTTTTTAAAATCATCAAATACAACTACTTCCTCTTTTAAGCGTCCATAAAGTAGTGGTTTGTTTTTTTCTTCGTAATACGAAAATGATGATTTTTTATCATTATAAATTCGTTGACTTAGAACAATGCAATATGATTTATTATCATTGATCTCGCTAATTTCCTTATAATACATATAAATATGTCGATCTGGAGAATTATCACCTGGGGAGTACTCTTCAGACTTTAAAAATGCAACAAATCCATTGGGGTCAGCAGGGCAATTATTTTTTTCTCCTTGAGAAGGATAAAACTCACGCTTTATTATTGAGTTATTAGGAAATCTAACATAGGTTTGATTCCCGAATTCATCATACTCAAATTTGCTTACAAATAATCTCGCTTTATGGTTATGCAACACAGTAACGTTTTGTTGCTTAACAAGTGAGTATTGCGGAGGCTGTTCTGTAATATCAGATGTGTTATTCATATTAGCATAATAAATATAATTAACCACCTTGAATACATCATCATTATTTAAATATTCAGCAACAGATAATAAATGAAATCTGTTGTATGTTCTTTTAATTGTTATAGTATCGTTTACTTTTTCAGAGCTAAAATATTGATAGTTATCTTTAAGGTTAAGTAGTATATCCTCTCCTTCTTTCCATTCCAAACCACTATCATAGCCAAGATAATTGTGTGACGTATATTCAAAACTATACTCTTTTATTGTTTCAGGTTGATTTTTACAAGGTTGTAATCTGTGTTTTGAAGCATAAGGCACAAATTTCATTGGCGATTTAGTTGGTGTTAGATGACCATCTTTATTATATTCTATAACTTCAACTAAACCAGTTGCATGCCTGACTGTTGTAATAAGGTAAAACTCATACCCAGATCTTATTTCTTTATGTTTTTGATATTGAATATTGATTGAATATCTATCGTTCCGAACATAATCATGATAATATATAGAAAATAATGTTCTATCAACAGCGGAGAGTTTTAATTCTGTTAAAAATAAAACCTCATCGTTTAATTTGTGTGTTGTCGTTACACTTAGTAAACTTTCTGTAAAGTATATTACCTGACCTTCATCATCATAGATTTTTGTTGGAAAGCAGTTTTTATCAAATTTAGTGTAAACAAAATAAGTAGTAAGTCCTGTATTTGTAACCATTTTATTAATGTGACCATATTGATAATCAATGTATTCCTTAAGACCTGTTTTGTGAGTCACAATCAATTGATTAGTGTCCAAATCTAAAACCACTTTGAAATCCTTGAGTTTTCGATAAGGCATTTCATATTCATAACTATTTTCATCTGGAACAATTTTGAAATTTTGCCCTGTTGATAGGGAAAGTGTTTTAGTTTGATGATCATAAGATGATAAATTCAATCTCCATCCACAACCTAATCCATAATTAGTATTATCGAACATATTATAATTCAGTGTGATTGGAATGCAGGCACCGGTCGTTTTATGAGATAATAGCCTAGCTACATGAAATGAAAGGTTGTATCCTCCTGTGCGAGGATCGACTCCTGAAGATATATATTCTGGAAAATTATAAGCATTACTTGTTATGTCTGACATATTACTTCCTTATATGGACTTTTCGGGAGGGGATAGCTGTAGAAATACTAGCACATTGTGAGGCTCTATCGCATTAGTGATGTGAAGCCAGCAAAAGTTGCGCTGTCGGTTGTTTAGGCTGCCAGCAAATAGAACTGTTCCGCAGGTGAGATCACGTCACCTGCCGGATGTTGATATTGCCCTTTTCGTATCATATGAATTAACTCAATGCCGGCCAGAATCGTCTGTGCCCGCCGAAACGATTTGAATCCCAGCATCAGACGTATTGGACGTTTGATATTTCGGTGATCCTGCTCGACCAGGTTGTTCAGATACTTGCTTTGCCTGATGCTAATCGTTTCCTCATCCGGTTTGTCGGCGTTGAGCGTGATCAGCGCTGCGGTGTTAGCGCCACTTTTATCGACAGTGACGACTTCCGGTTCGCCGTGATGGCGAATTGCCTTGCGAAAGAAGCGTAAGGCGGCAGCGGCGTCCCGTTTCGCTGTCAGCAGGAAGTCGATAGTCTGGCCTGCCGTATCGACTGCCCGGTACAGATATTTCCACTGGCCTTTGATTTTGATGTAGGTTTCGTCCATTCGCCAGCGCCGTCCTACGGTACGTTTATGCCGACGAAAGGCCTTATCCAGAAGCGGTACCAGGCGAATGACCCAACGGTGAAGTGTGGAATGATCAACGATAATCCCACGCTCTGCCATTATCTCCTCCAGATTTCGCAGGCTGAGTAAGTATGCCAGATACCAGCGAACACACTGAGCAAAAATATCAACAGGATAGTGCAGGCGTTTGAAGGCTTGTCGGATCAGCGGCATAGTCAGGTAACATCTCAAAAAAACAATATGTTATCTGACAACTTCTTAATGCGACAGAGCCATAAAAAAGAAGCAAAACGAATGAAAGCAGCCCAACCGGTCAGAGCGGATGGCATAATGGTGCTCACCCGGGCGCTATGGTCATGGTCAGGAAGCTATCAACAGGCGATTGAAATTCCTAACCATGAACCGTTTTTATGACTTTGTTGAATAAATCGAACTTTTGCTGAGTTGAAGGATCAGATCACGCATCCCCCATGCAACGCTGGCAGTCCCGTGGCAAAGCAGAAGTTCCGGATCACTAACTGGCACGCTTACAACAAAGCCCTTATCAACCGTGGCTCAATGACTTTCTGGCTGGATTATGAGGCCATTCAGTCCTGGTATGAGTCAGCAACACCTTCTTCACGAGGCAGACCTCAGCGCTATTCTGACCTTGCCATCACGACTGTACTGGTCATTAAACGCGTATTCAGGCTGACCCTGCGCGCTGCGCAGGGCTTTATTGATTCCATTTTTTCTCTGATGAACGTTCCGCTACGCTGCCCGGATTACAGCTGTGTCAGCAGGCGGGCAAAGTCCGTTAATGTCAGTTTCAAAACGCCCACCCGGGGTGAAATCGCACACCTGGTGATTGATTCCACCGGGCTGAAGGTCTTCGGTGAAGGCGAGTGGAAAGTCAAAAAACATGGCCAGGAACGCCGCCGTATCTGGCGGAAGCTGCATCTCGCCGTTGACAGCAAAACACATGAAATCATCTGCGCTGACCTGTCGCTGAACAACGTTACGGACTCAGCGGCTTTCCCTGGGTTAATCCGGCAAACCCACCGGAAAATCAGGTCAGCCGCCGCCGATGGCGCTTACGATACCCGACTGTGTCACGATGAACTGCGGCGTAAAAAAATCAGCGCCCTCATTCCTCCGCGAAAGGAAGCGGGCTACTGGCCGGGTGAGTATGCGGACCGCAACCGTGCGGTGGCTAATCAGCGGTTGAGCGGGAGTAATGCACGGTGGAAATGGACAACGGAATATAACCGCCGGTCGATAGCGGAAACGGCGATGTACAGGGTAAAACAGTTGTTGGGAGGTTCACTGACGCTGCGTGACTACGATGGTCAGGTTGCAGAGGCTTTTGCCATGGTACGTGCGCTGAACAAAATGACGAAGGCCGGTATGCCTGAGAGCGTGCGTATTGCCTGAAAATCCGACCCTCTACAGGGACGCTCGCCCGGAGTCTGATTTATTCAACAAAGCCCGTTTTTATATGAAATCACTTGCATTTTTAATGCGGGGAATTCAATATCGGTTATTGTAGCACTAATGAAATTAAAATGGTTACTTCTAGGTATCAACATCTTAATTTAAGATAATCAAATATAGATATATAAAATAACAGAAGGAATAGTGTATGACGATAATAAAAACCCCATTAACAACCGTATATATTGAAGTGAATAGTGAGTTACTATCAAATGCAGCTTGCTACTACCTCGAGGAAGATTGTATTAATACTCTATTTGATATTGCAATAATATTTGCAGCAAATATTAACGGTTCTCCTGAAAAGCCAGAGCTATATCTTAACGAAAATGTTATGAAAATACTTAATGACGCGGAGAATCAAATTCGGCCCCTGCAAGGAAGAGGTATCAAAGTACTATTATCTATAGTTGGAAACCATCAGACGGCTGGGATTTCAAATTTTCAATCGGAAGAGAAAGCTATGAACTTTGCCAACCAGGTTAAAAATATCGTTGAAAAATATGGGCTTAATGGAGTGGATCTTGACGATGAATATACCGATTACAGGGGGGCACCAGCTCGGGATGATTCAGTTCGCTGGCTGATATCTTGTTTACGAAACATAATGCCGAATAAGATTATTTCGCTTTATGACATAGGGCCCGCGGGATACTCAATGCGCACAGCCCCTCCAGATATTGCCGCTAAATTAAACTATGCATGGAACCATGATTACGGTTCTTTTAATCCCCCCGAAATACAGGTAAATGGCGGCAAAACACATTTAGCAGCCGCTGCAATCGAACTGGGAAAAACACCAAGTTATAAGGTTGAAGAATTAGCAGAAAAAACCAAAGATGAAGGCTATGGCATTTTCTTAACCTATAATCTGAAAGGAGGAGATCGAAGTAAAGAACTTTCCTTATTCGCAAATATACTTTACGAACGGGAAATATATTATAAAGCATTATAAAAATGAAAAGTATATGGGTGACTGGACAGCTCTACTCACCCACAACTCCGCAGGTCATGTATTCAATCCGGTGATTAACCTGTAATAGGGGTCTGACGCTCAGTGGAACGAAAACTCACGTTAAGCAACGTTTTCTTCCTCTGACGCCTCTTTTAATGGTCGCCGATGCCCTTTGGTCACCAGTATTGCCAGTGTGAAGGAATAATGGCCGAGCATATTGATATGCCCGTGCGCCAGTCGGAAATATACCGTCGCCAGGGAGTTGAGCTGAGTCGTGCCACGCTGGGGCGCTGGTCCGGTGCGGTCAGTGAGCTGCTGGAGCCGCTGTACGACCTGCTGCGCCAGTACGTGCTGATGCCAGGCAAGGTGCATACTGATGATATCCCGGTACCGGTGCAGGAGCCGGGCAGCGGCAAAACCCGCACGGCCCGGCTGTGGGTCTACGTCCGGGATGACCGTAATGCGGGGTCGCAACTTCCCCCGGCGGTGTGGTTCGCGTACTCGCCGGACCGGAAAGGTGTACACCCACAGCAACACCTTGCGGGGTGCGGACGCGTACGGAGGCTACAACGCGCTGTACGAAGACGGGCGCATCACGGAAGCGGCCTGCATGGCCCATGCGCGGAGAAAAATCCACGACGTGCACGCCCGCACACCGACCGACATCACAACCGAAGCGCTGAAGCGCATCGGGAAACTGTATGCCATAGAGGCGGAGATACGCGGCAGTCCGGCAGACGAGCGGCTGGCGGTCCGAAAAGAGCAGACCGTTCCGCTGATGCAGTCGCTGTATGACTGGATACAGGGGCAGATGAAGGTACTGTCGCGCCACTCGGATACGGCGAAGGCGCTCGCCTACCTGCTGAAGCAGTGGGATGCGCTGAACCTGTACTGCAGCAACGGGTGGGCAGAGATAGACAATAACATCGCGGAGAACGCGCTGCGTGGCATTGCTCTTGGCCGTAAGAACTGGCTGTTCGCTGGTTCGGATGCGGGGGGAGAGCGTGCAGCAGTACTGTACTCACTGCTCGGCACCTGCCGACTGAACTGTGTGGAGCCGGAGACGTGGCTGCGATATGTCCTGGGACATATCCAGGACTGGCCGGTAAACCGGCTGCGTGATTTGCTGCCGTGGAAAGTTGATCTCGCATCTGCTGTATTAGCTCAGAGTTGACCTTAAAACTCTATAGCATGCTTCGAGTAGAGTTCATCAATGGTCCCAGGCCACCCGGGCTGGATGGTCATCAACATGACAGAAAGTGGTGTGTGCATTAACATCACCGGGGCGGCTCAAACACCTGCGGTTGCCTTATCTGTCGATATCCAAACTGATCTTATCGTACCGGAGCTTTGCCGCTGATACGATTGGTGGTTTAAGACAATGGTCCGGAGAGACAATGCCGTGCCACACGCAATTTTTTTGCAAAGAATTCCCGGTAGCAACCTTCCGGAAACTCAGCTATTAACGTCCTCGATCGCGTTTCAGGACGCATTAAACGGGCGTTCGTGACCACAATGCGTCTCTGTTTACTTACCGGAGATCGTTATGTTACGGCCCCTTTTTTGCTTTCTATTTTCTCTTATCTTTAGCATCACATCGTATGCCAACACGGCTTTTCGGCAGCTAAATATCCACGAGGATAATTCCCGTCCTCTCGATATCGCTATCTGGTACCCCACAGTGGCAACCGGCTCGCCGGAAAAAATAGGTGACAATATAGCCTTTTACGGCACGTCTGTGTTGCGCGACGCGGCACCGGAAGCTGGCGAGCATCCGTTGCTTCTGCTTTCTCACGGCTATGGTGGCAACTGGCGGAATCTGAACTGGCTGGCAACGGAAATGGCGGCTCAGGGGTATATTGTGGCGGCGGTCGACCATCCCGGCACGACAACACTTAACAAACGGCCGCAGGATGCGAAGGAACTCTGGCTCCGGCCGCAGGATCTCCGACGGACGATGGTGAAAATTATGGCTACCCCCTCTCTTGCCGGAAAAGTTAATACGCAGAGAATCGCTGCAGCCGGACACTCTCTCGGCGGCTGGACGGTGCTTGAACTGGCAGGTGGACGCTTTGACGCCGCACGCTTTCAGAATGATTGCCGGGCACATGCCAGGCTGAATGCCTGCAAGTTAATACAGACTCTGGGTATCGATGAAGCTGACGGGCGGTTGGACGCAGACGAAAGTGAGCCGGCAATCAAAGCCGTTGTCTCACTCGATCTGGGACTGGCCCGAGGGTTCACGCCAGAATCACTTTCTCAGATTGCAGTACCGGTGTTGATTATGGCTGCTCAGGCGGACAGTGATGAGATACCCGCCAGGCTGGAGTCGGGCTACCTGGCGGAATATCTCCCTGCCGCAGTAAGGCGGATAGTAAATGTCGAAGGGGCCACGCACTTTAGTTTTATGCAGCAGTGTAAACCGGGTGCGATGGCATTAATCGCAGAAAAAGAACCGGGCGATGAGATTGTCTGCCAGGATGGCGGCCCCCGGAGTCGCGCTGCGATTCACCGTCAGCTCGCCCTGGATATCAGCGCCTTCCTCAATCAGGCTCTCGACTTTCAGCCGCTGCCCGGCGGTAATCCGTCGGAGTCACACCGCTGATACGAAGAAACTCGCGATGAAAGTTTGATTTGGTTGCAAAACCTGCCTCCAGCATCACTTCCGTTACCGGCAGGTCTGTATTCTGTAGAAGCTGCTGTGCATAGTCGATGCGTAAGCTGTTGATCCACTGTGAGACATTACAGCCGCGCGTCAGGTTCACCGCTTTTGAAATCTGGCGTGCGGGGACCCCGGTTTTTCTTGCCAGCGTATTCAGTGTCAGGTCGGGATTCAGATACAGATTCTGCTCACTTATCAGCGTGTTGACCCGCTGATAAGTCGGGAGAAATGCTTCACTATTGTTCTCTTTACACTCTTCGGGTGGGAATGCCGTTTCCTCAGCCGGAAGTGACGAACGGCCACTACCGACAATAGCAAAACAGACAAATGGCAGCAGAACAGCCTGCGAGATTACGACCAACTGCGGTGCCTGCTGGCCCTGAAAAAATTGGAAGTTGATTGCGATAGTCAAATCGGTCAGTCCGGAAAAACAAAGAAAGCACCCTGCGATAAAAGCAAGTGATGAGGTTGAAGCGCTGTCGCTAAGTCGTCTAAAAATGAACGTATCGCTCCCCAGTTGGGCCGTTCGAATCAGGGCACAACCGTAGCCGATATAGAGCAGCATCAGTACTGCATCCGTGGTTGCCGGAGCAGTAAGGTTCAGCACCAGAGCGAGTGTCGGCGGTCCCACAAAAGTGGCGACTTTTTGCTGTAAGCGCTGTCCTGTAAAGCAGGCAAAACAGTGCCAGGCCAGTGGGGGTAGAGTGATCGCGATGACAGACTGCAACTGGCGCAGCAGAATAAGATCGAACTGCCAGCGCAGGGCTGACATCAGAACCAGCAGCGAACAGCCCGCAATAAAGGTAGCGCTGTTGCGATAGCCTGTGGGGCGTTGCCGGCAAACCTTCAACAGTAAAATAAGCAAAATAGACAGGGTGAACCAGGGAAAGGGAATGGCCAGCATGTGATACCTGTACGCAAAGCATTTATATCAATGGATATGTTGTGCCATAAACAGGCACAAAAAACACTACCAGGCACATAAATCGTCAACAATTCAAGATGCCCCCCTCGCTCTAAGCCTTCCTGGCTTATGAATTCGTCATTTTGAATCACGCTTAACGCTTTTGTCAGTAAAGCATTAGAAAAAGAAATTAATAATCATCACTCCGGGGCTTAATCGCTCCGGTTTTTCTTTTCGGGCGTCGAATCCGCAAAGAAAAAACACATTCCGCTATCCCCTGTGGTACGGGGGACGGCTATTCCGGCTGCCCCCCCCCCGGAATAGCTTTAACAGTCAGAAATTTACTGAGGATGACTACCGCAGTCCTGGCCAACCATCATAAATGGTATTATCAATTTTAATTTTTTCGTAATCAGTTGAATATCGGATATAGCGATCGCCTTTGAACATCCAGTATTCACCCTTCGTTCCAGTTGGCGAAATTTCGTCGATTCCATCTGCATATGGAGTTCCTCTCAGCCCTGGCCAGCCATCAGAAATTGTATTATCGATTTTAATTTTTTCGTAATCAGTTGAATATCGGATATAGCGTTCGCCTTTGAACATCCAGTATTCACCCTTCGTTCCAGTTGGCGAAATTGCGTCGATTCCATCTGCATATGGAGTTCCTCTCAGACCTGGCCAGCCATCAGAAATTGCATTGTAGAATTGAATTTTTTCGTATTTAGTTGAATATCGGATATAGAAATCGCCTTTGAATATCCAGTATTCATTCTTCGTTCCAGTTGGTGTAATTGCATCGATTCCATATGCATATGGAGTTCCTTTCAGTCCTGGCCAGCCATCAGAAATTGTATTATCGATTTTAATTTTTTCGTAATCAGTTGAATATCGGATATAGCGATCGCCTTTGAACATCCAGTATTCACGCTTCGTTCCAGTTGGCGAAATTGCATCTATCCCCGAAGTATACTTTTCATCTATATAATGTATGTTCTGTTGGTAAAGTATGTTTGCGAATAAGGAAATGTCTTTACTTTGATCTCCTCCTTTCAGATTATAGGTTAAGAAAACGCCATAGCCTTCATCTTTGGTTTTTTCTGCTAATTCTTCAACCTTATAACTTGGTGTTTTTCCCAGTTCGATTGCAGCGGCTGCTAAATGTGTTTTGCCGCCATTTACCTGTATTTCGGGGGGATTAAAAGAACCGTAATCATGGTTCCATGCATAGTTTAATTTAGCGGCAATATCTGGAGGAGCTGTGCGCATTGAGTATCCCGCGGGCCCTATATCATAAAGCGAAATAATCTTATTCGGCATTATGTTTCGTAAACAAGATATCAGCCAGCGAACTGAATCATCCCGAGCTGGTGCCCCCCTGTAATCGGTATATTCATCGTCAAGATCCACTCCATCAAGCCCATATTTTTCAACGATATTTTTAACCTGGTTGGCAAAGTTCATAGCTTTCTCTTTCGATTGAAAGTTTGAAATACCAGCCGTCTGATGGTTTCCAACTATAGATAATAGTACTTTGATACCTTTTTCTTGTAGAGGACGAATTTGATTCTCCGCGTTATTAAGTGTTTCCATGACATTTTCGTTAAGATATAGCTCTGGCTTTTCAGCAGAGCCGTTGATATTTGCGGCAAATACTATTACTATATCAAATAGATTGTTACCATCATCGAGGTAGTAGCAACCTGCATTTGATAGCAATGCACTATTCACTTCAATATATACAGTTGTTAATGGGGTTTTTATTATCGTCATACACTATTCCTTCTGTTATTTTATATATCTATATTTGATTATCTTAAATTAAGATGTTGATACCTAGAAGTAACCATTTTAATTTCATTAGTGCTACAATAACCGATATTGAATTCCCCCGCATTAAAAATGCAAGTGATTTCATATAAAAACGGGCTTTGTTGAATAAATCAGACTCCGGGCGAGCGTCCCTGTAGAGGGTCGGATTTTCAGGCAATACGCACGCTCTCAGGCATACCGGCCTTCGTCATTTTGTTCAGCGCACGTACCATGGCAAAAGCCTCTGCAACCTGACCATCGTAGTCACGCAGCGTCAGTGAACCTCCCAACAACTGTTTTACCCTGTACATCGCCGTTTCCGCTATCGACCGGCGGTTATATTCCGTTGTCCATTTCCACCGTGCATTACTCCCGCTCAACCGCTGATTAGCCACCGCACGGTTGCGGTCCGCATACTCACCCGGCCAGTAGCCCGCTTCCTTTCGCGGAGGAATGAGGGCGCTGATTTTTTTACGCCGCAGTTCATCGTGACACAGTCGGGTATCGTAAGCGCCATCGGCGGCGGCTGACCTGATTTTCCGGTGGGTTTGCCGGATTAACCCAGGGAAAGCCGCTGAGTCCGTAACGTTGTTCAGCGACAGGTCAGCGCAGATGATTTCATGTGTTTTGCTGTCAACGGCGAGATGCAGCTTCCGCCAGATACGGCGGCGTTCCTGGCCATGTTTTTTGACTTTCCACTCGCCTTCACCGAAGACCTTCAGCCCGGTGGAATCAATCACCAGGTGTGCGATTTCACCCCGGGTGGGCGTTTTGAAACTGACATTAACGGACTTTGCCCGCCTGCTGACACAGCTGTAATCCGGGCAGCGTAGCGGAACGTTCATCAGAGAAAAAATGGAATCAATAAAGCCCTGCGCAGCGCGCAGGGTCAGCCTGAATACGCGTTTAATGACCAGTACAGTCGTGATGGCAAGGTCAGAATAGCGCTGAGGTCTGCCTCGTGAAGAAGGTGTTGCTGACTCATACCAGGACTGAATGGCCTCATAATCCAGCCAGAAAGTCATTGAGCCACGGTTGATAAGGGCTTTGTTGTAAGCGTGCCAGTTAGTGATCCGGAACTTCTGCTTTGCCACGGGACTGCCAGCGTTGCATGGGGGATGCGTGATCTGATCCTTCAACTCAGCAAAAGTTCGATTTATTCAACAAAGCCCGCGGGAATATGAACACCGCGCCCCTTACGAATGCTTCTGGCGATATGCCGCCCGAAAGCCTTTAACGTGGGGTCAATCTCCTGCGCGGGAATATCAGCGCGATTGATGCGGGTATGACTGCGGGGCTTTACAGCCTCTGCGGATGTTTTGACATCCTCCCCGCCCTAAAGGGCGGGGAGGATGTCAAAACGCTCAGATGCATCGGGTTCATTCTCTGTCAGATGACTAAGAAATGGTTCTTCTCGTAAACACGCAATACATACTCTTTTAGGCTCAGCCATGTATTAAATCCTTTTAAGAAGATTTCGCATGCGAAATATTTTAGTTTAATCACGTCGATGAAGTTGTATAAGTGTCTCAGAAGGACGATAGTACTGCTTTGCCCACCGCCCGTAATTATTAACGGACTCATACTGACGTTCTGCAGCACCATCACGGTAATACAGTATATGGATAATTCCATGTAGCTGCAGATAACTGGCTACCGTAGTTACATTATTACGAACGAAGCGCGTATGGCTCTGGAAGGTATCAAGATCAACTCCATCCTGTCCGTCATCAAGCGCATCATGAATAAAAGCGATTAATGCTGACGCGATAGAACGTCTGCCAGAGACTGCGATACAAGCATCGAGCTCTTGAAAGGTCATCTGGATTTCCTGTTGTAACGGTAGCTGGAATCCTCTTCAATCGCAGCCACGAACCATCCGGTAGCAGTTTGCCTGTCTATGCTATCAGGTAAGGAAGCGACTAACTGCTCAAGCGGAAGTGTACGATTGGATCTGAATATCAGCGCCGACATACCACACCAGTCCTGGTTACTTTCTGGCTTCCAGCCGATGCTGAGCATCAATGTTAACGCCGTCTGAGCTGCCCACAACGGAGTTTCAGCCGGGTTGGAGGCCCATGAAAGTAGCGCCGCGCCGGGTACGGGTCTGCTTCTTGTAACGTATCCTAGATTGATAGCCGCTTCTGTTAATGCGGCTGCAGCTTCGGACTGGGTTCCGTGATATCGAAGCGCCCAGAGGCGGACAATTTGGCCACGGAATGCCGTGGCCATTTCGGTGAACGGGGTTGTTTTCATCACAGAGAGCGCATCCCTTTGACGCGTAGTTCAGTAGCCTCAACTGAAATCTCACCAATTTCCAGTTTCACCCACACATACCCCACTTGGTCTGGCGCGCGGTCAGTCATTATTATCCCTTGCTGACCGTCTATCTCGACAACAACCTGCCAGGTTTTCACATCTGAATTGCTGTCCAAAGACTTGGTAGGCTTTTTGTTTTGAGCCTTAGATTTCGCATGCGAAATCTCACCTTTGTTTTTGTTCTTCACTTCATCAAGAACCGCTTTAGCCTGAGCGCGTGAAATACCAGATACCCGCGCAGCTGCGACAAGCTTCTCGGCCTCTTCGGGAGACTTTTCATATATCTGTATCAGTGTATATGCCAGATCGACATCGGATGTAACTTTATCCCGGAGAAGTGCGGTAACATTTTCCGGTGCATCAATGAGACGAAGGTGTTTACTGACAAATGAGGTAGGCTTACCCATTGTTTTTGCGATCTGCTCACCCGTCATATTGAACTGATGCTTGAGCTCATAGAACGATTTTGCGGTCGCTAATGGTTTCAAACCAGACTGCTGCAGGTTTTCAATAAGCTGACCGATGATGCGTTCTTTTCTCTCCCGTGGTGGTTTACCAACATAAATATCAATATGGGTATCACCCCGTTTGCGGGCAGTGCGAACACGCGTTTCGCCTAACCATATCTGGTAGCCACGTCTGTCGCGAGGATAACAACGAGGCGGGGTAAGCATCCCTATAGTTTCGAAGGTATCAGACATACCATCGATGATATCTTCCTCGAAGTCTTCTTCAGGTCGCACTTGTTCTTCAGCATAAACCAGATTTATATCTACGCGAATTATCTGTCCATCAGGTTCCATATCCGGGCGGGCAATATCTGCCATAATCTGGTGCGCAGCTATATCATGGCTCTGCTCATCTGGCTGTTTATTTGCAATGACCTGTTCAATATTAGAAACAACAGCAGCATTTTTTTTCATTTCCTGCTGTGCCTGGAGTCGCTTCATAAAAGGTTTCCTGGCCATTACTTACCTCCTGCGATCATAATAATTTTCTGGGTAAGTTCTTTATACTGAATTGCAGGAAGACACTTAGGGTCATATTCATCAAAGGAGAGCCCAAGTTCGATCGCCTCTTTTGCAGCCGCAGGTACAAATGATATATAGGCGAGAATGTATTCTTCGGAATAGCCTTTTCCTTGAAGAATCTCGATGAGGAGATTTAGATTCAGTGTATCTATAGGCCCCAGATATCCTTCTTTAAGCGGTTTTTTATAATTCTTTACCTGGGTCTGAGTCACATAAGCCCCCATGAATTGCAGCGAAGGATTATAGTTCCGCTTAATTTTCTGCATATAAGTGAGCTGTTTACCAACTGCATTACGGGCCTGCTTCTCCAGCAAGGTAGGGATAAGAAGGTAATCAGCTGACATATGCGCTGCGATCATAACATTTGAATATGATGGCGCTGAATCAGCAATAATAAAATCAAACTGTTTCTTCAGTTCTTCAATACGGTCCCTGAAGTCGAACATGCAGTCGCTATTGCGGTAGTTAATTTCATTAAGTTCACTGGTTGCACCGATAAAGAAACGCCCGCCAGGAAGTTCAATCGGTCGAACCTCTGTTTCCGGAAAGAAAAGCTGATATGTATTCGCCTCGCCGGGTGTAAAACTGTTACTTAAAGGTTCGCGTTCTATCTCATAAGGTAAGTCATCGGGGAAAGCTCTTTCCGTCAGACCAGTAGTCCAGTCCATATCAATTTCAAGCACGCGGAAACCAGCTTTACGGAGATCATGTGCTATTTCACTGGATGACTGCGATTTAACGATTCCGCCCTTCTGACTACATACAACGATCAGGTTTCCGATAGTTCCAATTTTCAGTGTCATGTATCAGTCCTTAAGATTTCGCATGCGAAATGTTTGAGAAGGGGCAGCACGGCTTGAAAGAGTATTTCAATAATGAAATGAATTCATTGCGGGATTTCATACACACTCCTGTGAGTCAGGCGTTTCGCCAAGTGCAGAAGCAGCTATCTGCCACTGCGTTTATTGTCGTACTTTCATGACGACATAAACAGTATACAGAGAAACATTAGGGTATCAATAATGATATGCAATGTGATTATTTCTAATGATCGTATTTAATTTTGTTGACCCAAAGATCAAACCGTGAGTCTGCCCGGAAGTGGATTCCGGGCAGGTGAAGGGTTGGACAGGCCCGGCGGGCGCGTCAACCAGTCACATTGGGGTATCCCCAAAATATACTAGCGACTTAGAATCTAAAACCCTGCTAAGATACTATTCAAAAGTTACTTAAAATTCTAATACCACTTAAAAGTTACCGAAGGCGATAAAATGTACATTTATGCGTATCTTCGCGCGTCGACAATTGAACAGGATGCGCTTCGCGCAAAAAACAGGCTGAAGGAATTTGCGGCGCATCATGGCCAACGTATTGCCGGCTGGTATGTTGAAAACGCATCGGGAGCATCGCTCGACCGTCCGGAACTAAATCGGATGCTGTCTGATATGGAATCAGGTGATGTGATTCTGATTGAGCAGGTAGATCGCCTTTCTCGCCTCAGTGATAGTGACTGGGACACACTTAAACGACGTATGTTTGAAAAGGAGCTATCGGTCATTAGTCTTGACCTTCCTACCAGTCATATTGCTCTTACTCATGCTGCTTCGGATGACTTCACGAGAAGTATGCTGCGGGCTGTTAATGGCATGATGCTGGACATGTTGGCCGCTATCGCTCGAAAAGACTATGAGGATCGTCGCCGACGACAGAAAGAGGGTGTTGAAAAAGCCAGATTAGAAGGTAAGTATGCTGGTCGGCAGGCAGATAAGGCTAAACATGAACTAATACGAACGTTACGCCTGCAAAACGGAAAATCGATAAATGAGACAGCTCGATTGGCTGGAGTTTCCAGAATGACTGTTATTCGCGTCTGTAAAAACAGTCAGATTGGACAGACTACAATCTACGGTAATAAATAATGAAATTTACAGAAAGTGATATCAAAAATATAAATCAGCTTTTTGAAGACCCAAATAATGCAGGCTATGTACTGAATTTCACAAATAAATCGATGCGCGAGTTTTTCGAATCTGAGCTGTCAATTGATATAGACAACGACATCTATCGGAAAGATGGCGACTCAAAAATGAAGCGATTGCGTTGCCTTTTGAAGCAAGATGACAGGGAAACAGTTCTTAGAGTCGTCACTCGACTCTGGGAATACAGGAAAACAATACCTGATAACGTGATCACTGTTCAGGATGATGCTGTCTACGGTAGATTGATATCCAAAATTCAGGGGGCAGACAGTCTTGCTGCAGCCGGCAAAACGCCTGCATTGATCGTCCCCACCGGCATCGATAATAATTATTTTCTTAAAGGTCTGGAAACCCTCCATAACCAACCGCCTCACCAACGGGGACATAGCTTTGAATTATGGCTTAACGAACTATTTACCGCCTTCTATCTATCCCCTAAAGGCGCATTCAGGTTGAAGGGCGAACAGATTGACGGCAGTTTTCTGTTAAATAAGGGGTTTGAGGTCCAACGGAACGGAAACGTACGATAATGGTATTAACATGTTGTATTTAAAATGTTTTTTACTTGGGGCTGACGCTCAGTGGAACGAAAACTTACGTTAAGGTTTAATTGTTAAAAAGGATCTCTTATGGATCCTTTTTAGGGGCTACTAAGTGGGTTGAGGGTCAATGGAAGCAAAACGTACGTTAAAAAACCTAACTATATGATTTTAAATACATAAGATTTCCCCAATCTCACATGGAAATAATTTTATAATTTACCTAGGTTTGTTAATTACTATTCTTAATATCGCTAATTATGACGATAGTTGAAATATGAAATAACTTTAATAAATATCGCACTGAGTAAATTATTAATACTCAACCGGAATCATGAAATAATAACCCCCATCCTTTTAAGGATTTTAAAACCGGCATCCTGAGGGATTTTCATAGAAGAAACCTTATTTATTTCATGATTTATATCAAGGCCATCAGTCAATGAAAAGTCACAGCAAGATAAATCACAATGCCTGAATTCGGTATTATAAAATTCCGACCCGGTGAAATCAGATTTACGGAGATCAGTTTCTTCAAATAAACAATCTCTGAACTTTGTAAATAAAAAACTTGATTTCTGCAATCGCAAACCGACTAAGTCAATAAATCTCATTTCGCAATTATCAAGAGAAAACGTACAGGGGAACATAATATCAGAGACGTTCACACCCTGCAGTAAACAATTTTTAAACTCACAATCAATAAGTTTAAAAAAATCGAGACTCAAGGTTTTTAATGAGCAGTTTATAAACAGGCAATTTTCAAACTCACAATCGCGAAGATTTATATTGTCTAGTTGAATACGTTCAAAAATACAATTATAGTAGCTAGCATTCGATATTTTCGCTTCATTCAGTTGTCTTTTTGTTATTTTTTTACCATTAATCTCCATCAATCAACCCTCTGCTCCCATAATTTCTTTGATAAAAGCCTTTTCTGGCGTATTTTCGTTGTTTACATGCATGAAATTATCCATATCAGTATAGTGCTTAATACCATTCCTAGACAACATATAGAATGGAATACATCCTCTGGTAAGTTCATCAAATATATGTGTTGAGAAAAAAATAGTTTTCCCGTTAGCGGCAATTTCGTTAATAAGATCCCACAACATCATTCTGTATTGAATGTCAATACCAACCGTTGGTTCATCCAGCAAAAAGAAACGGGCATCCTTACAGAGAGTTAACATCAGGGATATTATAAGCCATCGTTTTTCACCATAACTTACCGTATAGGTTCTTTTATGTCTTATTTTTTCATACCGGATAAAAAAATCATCATTCCACTTACTGTTAAGTTCTGCCCACGCCTGCTTTTTGGTCAATTTATTAAAACAGCAAATTAGATCAAAAACCTCCTCATTTCTAAGCGCCCCGGAAAGATTTATCACTTGAGGCAGACTTACCATTTCACCACCAGTGAAGTAACGTTTGACAGAACCTTCATAATTGTCGCTTCCCCCTTTTATTATGTTAAAGAGGGTAGTTTTCCCGGCCCCATTTTCACCAAGCAGACCTATCAGTCCTCCCTGCTCTATTTCAAGCGACAGATTATTGAATACAGGAGGATGGCCTTTGTATGAAAAGCTAAGTGAGTTTATTTCTAAAAGTGGTATGGTCATTGAGAACTCCACACTGGTTCTGTTTTGAAGGTCAGCGCTGAAATCAGACTTATGATAAACATGAGGCCATAGACTAAAATAGTGATGTACGATAACTCAATGCCTGGCTGGAGAAGTGTGGAGTATATGGCAATCGGATTTATGATATTAATCCAGTAAACTAGTCCATCGTTATATTTTAATGATACGATCCCTAAAACCATACACACCGTTATCAACACGGAATAGATAGTGCTGGCTGTCTGGAAAGTCACACGGAATGATGCCATAAACGTCAGTGAAATCATCATCATCACATTTATGCATATAGTTTTTAAAATTAATATAACCGTCTGATAGTCTGGCCGTGCCTGGAATCCAATGAATACGACTGTAATAAAAAATAACACATACGTAACTGACATGATAAGAGAAGCCATCAATTGAGAACGAATAAACAACAAACGGCCCTCTATACTGTGGACGAAGGTAGCAATAAAACCACTTTCTCTTCTGCCTGTCAGATACAGACAGTAATTAAAAAGAACAACAGAAAATGAAATATATCCTACGAACCACGATATCTGATGCCTCAGCCATAATGTATCACCGAAATGCTGTTCAATTTCATTGAAATGCAGAAAAAAGAACAACACGGTTGGAGACATAATAGTCCATATTATGCTAAAAGGAGTTCTGATTTGTTCCATTAAAAAAATAATCGTCATTCTTAATGTTGCCACAATATATCCTTACGGAGATGGAACCATTTTAGATTCTCTTTGTTGGTAATGGTGCCAACTTACTGATTTAGTGTATGATGGTGTTTTTGAGGTGCTCCAGTGGCTTCTGTTTCTATCAGCTGTCCCTCCTGTTCAGCTACTGAAGGCGTGGTGCGTAACGGTAAAAGCACTGCCGGACATCAGCGCTATCTCTGCTCTCACTGCCGTAAAACATGGCAGCTACAGTTCACTTACACCGCCTCTCAGCCCGGTACACACCAGAAAATTATTGATATGGCCATGAATGGCGTCGGATGTCGCGCCAGTGCACGCATTATGGGCGTTGGCCTCAACACGATTTTACGACACTTAAAAAACTCAGGCCGCAGTCGGTAAACTCACGCATACAACCGGGCAGTGACGTCATTGTTTGCGCGGAAATGGACGAACAGTGGGGTTACGTCGGCGCTAAATCACGCCAGCGCTGGTTGTTTTACGCGTATGACAGGATACGGAGGACGGTTGTGGCGCACGTATTCGGTGAACGCACGTTGGCCACGCTGGAGCGTCTTCTTGGCCTGCTGTCGGCCTTTGAGGTCGTGGTATGGATGACGGATGGCTGGCCGCTTTATGAATCACGCCTGAAGGGAGAACTGCACGTTATCAGCAAGCGATATACGCAGCGCATTGAGCGGCATAACCTGAATCTGAGGCAGCATCTGGCAAGGCTGGGCAGGAAGTCACTGTCGTTCTCAAAATCGGTGGAGCTGCATGACAAAGTCATCGGGCATTATCTGAACATAAAACACTATCAGTAAGTTGGAGTCATTACCGGGGCGGGCATATCACTTCTTTTTATTTTATTTTTCTTTAGAGTATATGATTATTTCCTTCCGGGGCAAAACTCATTTCCGAGAGATATAACAAGAACAGTAGTTGTTGTATATCCAGCCATGCTCATCTGGTTTCAGTTTTCTGTTTATGGGATGAGAAAACATTATCGCCATATACTGGAAAGAGAAAACCCCGAAAAAAATGAAACAGACGTCGAAAAACTGATTCGTGAAGCCGATGCCAGAGAGTATAAGCAATGGATGCCCTTTCTTCGCTTTGCCCTTATCATGATAATTATTGCTGGACTTCTACTTTTCATCGGGTTAGCCAGAACGACATATTGAAAATAAGGCACTGTTGCAAAGATCTGGCGATGGTAGACTGATGCCACTGTTTAGTTGACGGAGCAGTACATCAAGTAGGCAGCCTGACGGCTGCGACTTGTTATGGCCTGCGGCGACTGTTATAACCTCAGCTCCCACTTCTTCTGTGAAATGATTATGCTTCCCCGCTTCGCCGATATCTTTCAGCAAGGCAACCGCTGGCTTAGCTGGTTTCACAAACAGCCTGAAGGTTCTGTTCGTCCCGCTGTCATTGAGGCCGTCACTAAAATCATGGCCTGCAGCACCACGCTCATGGGATACACATGCTGGCAATGCCCTGACCCCGGATGTGGTCACTCAAAAACGTCTGTTTTCGCTGTAAAAGCCGCTCCTGCCCACACTGCGGCGTAAAAGCCGGCGAAGTCTGGATACAGTATCTTCTCGCCCTGGTGCCCGACGGTGAATGGCAGCACATCACCTTCACCCTCCCCTGTGAGTTCTGGCCCCTGATAGACCATAACCGCTGGCTGCTCGCCGAAATGAGCCGCCTCGCGGCAGACGTTATCCTGGAAACCGGCCGACGCGGCGACTTTCTGTCGGGCTGCTTCAGCGTCATCCATACCTGGGGGCGCGACCAGCAGTGGCATCCGCATATTCACCTTTCCACAACGGCCGGCGGGATTACTGACACCAGTACCTGGAAGAAAGTGCAGTTTTACGCCCGCAACGTGATGCCGATGTGGCGCTGGCGTATCACTGACCTGCTGCGCCGGGAATTCTGGCGGCTGGAGATACCGGCAACCCTGGCTGCAGAAAGTCGCAGCAGGCAGGACTGGAATCGCTTTCTGGACCGGCACTACAGGAGAAAATGGAATGTGCGGGTGTCGAAGGTGATGGACAACGCCACGCACGTGGCGATGTACTTCGGGGCTTACCTTAAGAAGCCCCCGGTGTCGATGAGCCGGCTGGAGCACTACGCCGGGCGGGATGAAATTATCATGCGCTACCGCAGTCACCGGACAAAGCAGGAGGAGACGCTGACGCTGAGCGGGGATGAGTTTATGGAGCGCTTCTCCTGGCATGTGCCGGAGAAGCGGTTCCGGATGGTGCGGTATTACGGTTTTCTGAGCCCGTCAAAGCGGGCCGTGCTGGAAGTCGTGTATCTGTTAACAGAGACGCAGCGTAAAACGGCGCGGAAGGTGACATGGCGGGGGCTGTACCAGCGGCTGCTGAAAGTGGACCCACTGGCGTGCATTTTGTGCGGGAAGATAATGTGTTTCGGCGGGCTGAAACGGGGGCTGCGGCTTGCGGAACTGATGGCCCGGCATGAGCAGCTGGCGCAGATGAAAATGTGCGGTTAGGCGCGGATGCAGGGAAGATCCGTCCGCAGCGCAGGGAAAGTTTAAAAAACGCTCAGCTAATCGACGTTATCGATAAATCAGAGATTATCGATTGAAGTAAACAATCACCTAGCCTCCGTCAGCGCTGGCCGGGAGTCAAAAATGGTGGTTATTTGTTGTTCAGTCTCGGGTTTTAATTCCTATCAATGGACTCGGCCCTCACGGTCAAAGCGTTGCAGATGGCCTGGGAGCATCGGGGGAAGCCAACAGGAGTGATGTTCCACAGTGACCAGGGCAGTCACTACACCAGCCGCCAGTACCGGCAGGCTCTGTGGCGCTGTCGAATAAAGCAGAGCATGAGTCGACGCGGTAACTGCTGGGATAATGCCCCTATGGAACGGTTCTTCCGGAGCCTGAAGACCGAATGGGTGCCGACGAAGGGCTATAACAGCTTCAAAGAAGCTCAGAGCGCGATAATCCGCTACATCACGGGCTATTACAGTGCCATCCGGCCCCACTGGTATAACGGTGGGTTAACGCCAAATGAATCAGAGCGGCTGTTCCACGAACAGTCAGGTCGTGTGGCCAAAATTAGTTGACCACTACACTGCTCGTTATCATGAGCGGGTACTTCCTTCGCAGAAACGCTGGGTGAAAGTGTCGCCAGTGTGCGGTGTCGGCTGCTGACAACAGAGCGTAATCACCACGGGAGTCACCCCACGCACGTAAATGGTAGTGAGTGAGGGGGCCGTACTCTTGTTCCAGATGGATTATTTTCTGAATGCATCGACAATTAGCCCCGATGATACGTCCGGTAAGCTGACCGTTGACAACCTCCAGTTCAGTGCCGGTCAGCTTCACTCCCAGCCTTTGTGCAAATGGCCGAAGAATTATCACGGGTGAAGCGGAACACAGTGTGACAATAGCGCCTGAACTTATCTCGGCGTCAACGGCCAGGAGCCCAGCCGGGCGCATCAGTCGGTTCCAGTAACGTTTGCAAAAACGTTCAGCCTGTTCAGCTACCCAGGCAGCTTCGACGCCAGTCAGAAATGTTTCCACCAGAATACCTTTCAGTTCGTCACGAGTTAATCTGCCGGTCAGACAAGAAAGCGCAGGAAGCACCATCCTGATAATGCGGCGGGTAAATACTCTGTAGCCGAAGGCAAAACGAAGAAAGGGTATAAAGCTGTCATGCCGGGTGAGCGTGCCGTCAAAATCGAATACAGAGAGCGTGTTGTCGGGCGTGATATTCATACAGGTGTATCCTTTTCAAAGCTAACGAACAGCGGTAAACATTGGCTACAACGTTGCTTTCGGGATAACCAGTTTGTAAGCGTGCTGAACATTACCTTCATCATCCGGGGTCACCGCCCAGCCACATGTGGCAAACAGCTCCGTCACGGCCTCAACATTTCCGGTAATGCGAACTGCCAGGGGATAGCGTACCCTGCCGTTTGCATCAAAGCCATTATCAATGCCGCTGCGCAGGGCGTAAATGCCGTTAATGCCAGCGTTCAGCTTCACCGCGTAGCGGCCGGTCCACTCACGGTCGGTCAGCAGGTTATAAACCCAGCCAGCATCTTTGGCGAGTTCGAAAGCGTAGGTCAGGCGGAACAGGTCATTCTGGTCGCAAAGTTTTCCGTTACAGGAACGCCAGAGGTAATCGAGTTTTTCAGGCAGCCGGGCCTTCATGCCGAGAGTTCGCCCCTGGTCGAGCAGCCATTCGATATCCGGGTTGACGCTGCGGGGAAAGCGGCGCTGTTTCAGTGCCGTGGCCAGCCAGCGGGTCAGGAAGAGATTTTCCTGAGAGGCGGACTGTACGATGCCGTCCCGCTTAGCCAGCGCCAGGGCGACGAGCCCACACCAGGCCAGGTCCCCGGCTTTATTCAGCTGTGACATGATTCTGCTTCTCCCTTGCATCCAGTCTGGCTTTGATGCGCTTCACCTGAAGGCGGGCATATGCCGCTTCCTTTGCCGTGACGATACCTGCAGGTTCACCGTAGATATCGTAGCGGGTTTCTCCTTCTCTCACGCATCGATGATACTGAATCCTGCTGACGACCACCATGACGGCCTGTATCCACTGTCCGAACGTCATTCCGCAGTCCGGGTTGGCTTCGATGTACGCCTTCACCTGCTCTTTGATACCCACCTTCATGGGACGGAGAATCCCTTTATCAAACTCAGGCCACAGGGCGGGGAATGTCCTGACAAAAAGAGCTATTTTGTCCCGGCTTTTCCGGGCCTCTTTGTTGAGCGGCTTCGCCTCACGTGGAGCAGTCTCTGCCGTCACGGCTTCCGTGCTGATTTTCGCAGGCACGGCATCAGGCTCAGTCACTTTCAGTCGTGATTTTTTAACCACAATCACAGGGGCTTTTTTCTCAGGCATCAGCGGCTCCGGGTGCAGGGGAATAACGCTTATATTTTACCATAACACAATGATTTACATAATAAATATAAGTGAGAATTGAGCACGGAAACCGTTTTAAGATGCGCGTCAGCGCATGGGAGGCGCAGAGCGCCGGAGACCCCCGCAGCGAAGCGAGGACGAAAAAAGCATTACGGCTTCAGCCGTAATAATTCCCCTCACTGCAAAGCCCAGTCAACCCATCTTATAATCTCACCAGAGCTTCTGTGCGCTGTCGGAGTGGTCACGGCAAGGCGTAGCCGCAGTCGGGGCGTATCTCCGCGTTAGCGGGCCGTCAGGGCCGCTTACGGGCGTGTACACCAAACCCCACAGCAACACCTCCTACAGCCACACAAATCTATAGTTACAACATCCATCATTAAAAGCGACGTCATTCCCGGCCCTGCGGGCCGGGGGCGGCGGGGCTTTTCAGTGGTGGGTTCCGGCGCTGTTGCTGCCGCTGTGCACGGTTTGGGTTTGCTCCGGGTGGTGATGAAAGGTGTTTTGCGACGGTCTGCGCGAACGGGGCCCGCCGCTTGCGGTGGGAGGCACTTAATGGGCTTGTTCCCTGTCCACAGGGCCGGGAACGGACAGGTTTTCCCCTTAGACGAAGGTATTTAAGTTCTTTATATGAACTATAGAGCAGGGGTTTAAAGGGAATCACGCACCTTGTAAGCCTCTCGTCTGGCAGTTACTGCGGCTCTCGTTTTGTGGTTAGTGAGAAATTCCCTTGCAGTTATGAGTGGATAACGGAAATTGACGGTGATGCTGTGTGAAATCTGCGGGTTTTGGTGGGGGGTGAGGCCGGGATTTTGACGTCATGGCGTGTGGATGCGCGTTTGAGTGGCTGATTTTTGTGCGGCGGCGAGGTTCAGGCGTGGGGTGGCCTCCGGCGTCAGCCGGATAATTCGGGGGGATGGGGTTATGTTGTGGCCAGTCGGGTGTAGTGGCCGTTCCGGGACATCAGCATGCGCTCTTTGACGCGTCGCGCCACTTCACGCTTCAGGGAGTCCAGATTCCACTCCAGCTTCCCTGCAGCCATCTCACGCGTCACCTGCTGCCGGACCAGTGCCTCAATATCTTTCCGGCTGCGGTCCTGGTCACGGCGTGCCTGACGGCGTTTCAGGCCGTGCTCGCGGCGCTCCCCGCACCAGGTGCGGAAGCGCTCCCTGACGTAGCGCCAGGCTTTTGCTATCAGCTGGTCGGTTTCCAGTGCCTCAAGGCCCTGCTGTTTACGCTGTTTGTTCTCCCACTCCACACGGCTGCGTCGCGCAGCCAGTACAGCGCTCTCGGAAATATCCAGCGCGTCAAACAGCGCCCGGGTGAAGGTGATATCGGTCGGCAGGTTGCAGCCTGTCTGGGCGTCATACTCGGTCTGGTATGTGATAAGGCCCAGCTCTGCCATAAAATGCAGCGCCCGGGTCGCCCGGGTGATGGACAGGTTGCCGGAGTCCGACTCTGTCGCCAGGCCACACTCGATGGCCAGCGTGGTAATGGAGCACTGGACGCGGTTGGCCAGCGGGTCGTAGTGGAAGCACAGCCCCTGCAGCAGCGCATCGATGGCACGACGACGCAGCACCGGCGGCTTACGCTTACGCTCGCCCAGCGAACGCGCGAACGCCACATGCATCGAAAAATCAAAACGGGAGGTGAAGCCTTCGGCCTTCGTCATCAGCTTCTGACAGAACGGCAGCGTCTTCCGGTTTTCACGCGAGGTGAACGCCGGATGCGGATTTTTTACCTGGCTGTAATGTGGGCTAAATACCTGATTATGTGGCACGCCTTTCTGCGCTTATGTTGCACAGAAGGAGTAAATCGGTAGACAGTATTTGATTTCTGTTTTCCATATTCATATACTCCCCGCATAGAGCAACAGCTTCTATGCAGTTTATGAGAGACCCCCGTTAATCTTCCAGTCGCCAAACTCAAAAGATTATCGGGGTTTCGTTTTTTATGGGCCGGTAAAACTTCCCGTTCCCACTTCCTGCCACCTTATGGCGTGGCCCGCCAGTTAATTCATTTCACGAACAGCAATCTATCACTCGAAGCTGTCTTTAGCAAGATTGTGATAAGGTCACAGCGATTCTTTGCGCCTAAGACTTTCCTGCTCTAGCAGTTGTTCAATAAACTCAGCTTGAGTCAGACCATCCTCCTCACAAAAACTCACGAGAGAATCTTTTAAAGAATTCTGGATATAAATATTCAGATTCTTGTGGGTTTCGCTCTTTCGGATAAGTGAGGCCCGTTTCCTCTCATAATCAGTCATCGGCCTGCCTTTCTGGTAAGACCGCTTCGGTTTTGATGAGGTTGCGGCTGCATTTTCTGCCTGCGACATCTCAGCTTCCCCATGTAATTAATAGACATAATGTCCAGAGGGTACACCAGATTTCAGCCACGGGCTATCGCGTGAAATGTGTTGGCGCACACTTCACCAATTTTTTTGGTCGTGAAAATGAAGGTTTTGCGTTTCAGGTCACTGGCGAAATGACCTTTACTGCTAACGCAGGTGACGTGCAGAACTTGCTTCTGCGCGACTCTGGGGTTGGACAACACCGCTCTGGGGTGGCGTCAGTTATTGGAGTGGTTATGTTATTTTGCCGCAGGTTATGACACCATTTTTTCGTAAACGGATATCACTCTCTTGGAATGATGCTACCGCGACGTTGCTCCTGCTGCGCCGGTTCCAGGCACAGGGGACTTGAGTGTGGTAAAATGTTCCCTCACGACATGCGTTAATCCGAAAATACAGTCAAGGTGCGAACACCCCTCAATAATTCGGCTGCTCACTTCGGGATTTCCACAGCTTCTGAAAAATTCATCCATTCGGTTCGCATCAAACAATTCATCATGCTCCGCAAGCATAATCGCTACCGGAACAGAAATTCTTTTTAGCTGCTTTAACGGATTTCGTGGGGTAAGGGCGTTTGCCATATTTACGCTATAGCACTGAACAAAATCTGGTCTCGATTTGATAAGTTCCTGAGGAAAATGAAGTCTTACACCAGTGCTGTGCCCACAGAAGAGACCTGCGCTCAGTGCGTTGATGATGAAAGGCCAGCGGTTTACCGATGCGAAAGGAACAGAAAAATTCCGGTTCAGGTTTGGTGGTGAGAAGGGGCCTGGTGCAGGGGAAAGCAGTATCAGGCTTTCAATACCCCTCGGTGAAGAGTGTTGAGTAAAGTAATTTATCAGCATACCACCACCGCTTGAATGACCAAGCAAATGAATTCTGGCATTGGCGAAGGAAGCCCGGGCATAGTCAATGACTATATCAACATCCTGCCAGATTTGTTCCGGGCTGGAAACATCCCCTCTGTGACCCGTTGAGCGGCCGTGACCACGGATATCTACAAGATAAACGCAGGCGGGTAGAGCCTGGCTCAACTGTCGCGCCAGAATATCGTAGCCTGCATCAGAGTTTACTCCACCTCCGTGGTAAACGATAAGAATCTCATCCGCAGATGTTTTTGAGTCAAATAGTCTGATATTCAACTCATTGGACAGGCTTTCAGAGGTGTAATCAGAGGACGGTAACGAGGCGTTAAGCTGCTCATAACGTTCGACAAAACGGGTGAAGTCAATCACGTCATAGATACCTGTTAATAAAACTGGGCCCAATGTATAGCATTCTGCAAAATCCCGGAAACAAACAAACTACCGGTTCTGCCTGTACCGGGTAAGCCTGCGACCGGATGAGCTATCTTTACACCACCGGAAACAACAAGATAGCCTTCTACATGAAAAACATACTTACGCCAGTAGCCATAATCCCCACAGCAAAAGCTCGCGTCAGCCAGATACTGTTAGTAAACAGATTTTTTAATACGCGCCCCGCGATGGCATACGCCAGGAAGCACACATAGGCAATCAGAGCTATAGGTAGAAGGATTATCACTGTCTGGCTCGCCACAGACGAACTTGTTTTGATGAATGACGGGAAAAATGCGACGAAAAAGATAATCGCTTTCGGATTGGCAATGGCCAGTAAAAACCCCTGGTTAAATGCCGTTAGCATTTGTGTCTTGATTCCACCATTATCATCGGCATCGATACGTGGCGCTATAAACAAGCGAACTCCGATATAAATGATGTACCCAGCACCAGCAGTCCTGACAACAGCCATTAGCCCGTCACTGACCCCGCCAATAGTATAGATAACCAGCAAAGAAATCAGCGCCTGTAGAAGAGACGCAACCACATTCCCCAGTGCCGCCATATTCCCCAGCATTAATCCGTGTTTCTGTTGACAGGTATTCATAGCGAGCATCATTGAAGGCCCCGGAATTATAGACGCAATAAAAATGGTGGCACAATATGTGATAAAAACAGGCTCAATCACATTTACCCTCCTGTGGTGAATATCTACTCATTATACCGTAATTATTCTTGTTTAGATGGTTTCTTCTCCTGCGCCAGAAATACCATGGTGGCGCTGTCGGCCGTGGCATCGACTGAGAGCGGAAGCTAGGCTGTGTCCCTTAATTGCATAACCTTTTGTAAAACAGTCTGATACAACCCAGTTTAACCATCGCCAGATAATTCCTCGCCGTTTTTTTCGTAACGTGTGGCTATGCGTTCAGGCGACCAAAGTGATCTTGACCCGCCATCTCCGGACAGCTTTTGTATCTTAAGTTAACGATGCCCGCTGCCGCCGGTATTCCCTTGGGGAGTGATATCCCAGCGCGCTGTGCGGGTGGTTTTCATTGTAATGCGTGAACGCTGCTGCAAGGTTTCGCAGTGCTGTTCTTACATCCGGTTTTGGCATGAACGCGATATAGTCTTCTTTCATCGTTTTCACGAACCGTTCGGCCATGCCAGGTAGCGTCTTAGGGCGTGGTGTAAATTCAGCAGGATGGTGAGAGCCATCGGCTTATCCGGTAAGGTAATGGTTACTAAGACATTATCTGAAAAGGAGTCAACCGATGGCTGACAACAGCATGACATTCAGCAATACCCTGATGCAACTCGGCGGTGAGGACTTTCTGCGTGAACTCACTGAATTTATGCTCAACCGCATCATGGAAGCCGATGTCACACAGCGTATTAACGCAAAGCCCCATGAACGCAGTGATGAGCGGGAGACTTACCGCAATGGCTACCGTGACCGTCAGTACAACACCCGGCTCGGTACGCTGGACCTGCGTATCCCGAAGCTGCGTGAAGGCACCTACTTCCCGTCCTTCCTCGAAGCCCGCAGGCTGTCTGAGAAAGCGCTCAATGCGGTTATCCAGGAAGCGTGGATAAACGGCGTCTCCACCCGCAAGGTTGACGCGCTGGTCCAGTCGATGGGAATGACCGGCATCTCCCGCAGCCAGGTGTCGTCCATCTGTCGTGGCATAGATGAGCGCGTACAGGCGTTCCTGCACCGACCACTGGAGGGGGAATGGCCTTACCTGTGGCTGGATGCGACTTACGTGAAAGTGCGCAAGAACAGCCGGGTGGTCAGCGTGGCCGTTATAATCGCCAGCGCGGTTAACCTGGATGGACGCCGGGAAATTATCGGAATGGGCATCGGCGAGTCAGAAGCCAAAGCGTTCTGGCTGGCCTTCCTGCTGAGCCTGAAGGAGCGCGGTCTGGAGGGCGTGAAGCTGGTCATCTCCGACTCGCACAGCGGTCTGAAGGCGGCGATACAGCAGGTGTTCTCCGCCAGCTGGCAGCGCTGCCGGGTTCACTTCATGCGCAACGTGCTGAGCCGCGTCAGCAGGGCGAACCAGTCGGTGGTACGTGCGGCACTGCAACAGGTGTTCGTGCAGACCGACGAGAAAAGCGCCCATGCCACCTGGCGTGAGGTTGCCGGTCAACTGGAGAAGAGCAATCCGGCAGTCACGGAGATGATGGACGAGGCCGAAGCAGATGTGCTGGCATACTTCAGCTTCCCTAAAGCGCATCGGGTGAAGATCCACTCCACCAACACACTGGAACGCCTGAACAAAGAGGTGAAGCGGCGTGCTGACGTAGTGGGCATCTTCCCCAATGAAGAGAGCATAACCCGACTTCTGGGGGCCGTGCTGACGGAACAGAACGAGGAATGGCTGCTGCAGAACCGTTATCTGCCACAACATACTATGACGGAGATAGACCAGGCCGCTGAAACTGAAGTAATCGAGGCGCTGCCACTCAGCGCTTAACAGACATATTACCGGACCGGAAGGCCGGATCTGAATTTACACCACCTTGACAGACTCGCCCCCTGTCCAGCTACTTCGACACCGTACATCACCGACTGCTGATGAAAGCCGTCCGCCGCAGGGTCAGTGATGCCCGCTTTATGAGCCTGTTGAGGAAAACCATCAAGGCCGGGCATGTTGATGCCGGTCTCTTTCGGGCGGCCAGCGAAGGCGTGCCACAGGGCGGTGTGATCTCGCCATTGCTGTCGAACATCATGCGCAATGAGTTCGATCAGTATCTGCATGCATGCTACCTGAGCGGAAAAGCCCGAAAGGATCGCTGGTACTGGAATCACAGCATCCAGCAGGGCCGAAGTACTGCGGAGAGGAGAGGCAGGGAAATAGTCCGACTACGCCCAGCCTCTTACTCTACTCTGGACGGGTAAATGCTGGGCTTACCTGGCGGTGGTGCTGGACTTATTCGCCCGTAAACCGGTGGGCTGGGCCATGTCGACGTCGCCGGACGCGGCACTCACGGTCAAAGCGTTGCAGATGGCCCGGGAGCTGCGAGGTCGTCCAACCGGCGTGATGTTCCACAGCGACCAGGGGAGTCACTATACCAGTCGTAAATATCGGCAGGCACTGTGGCGCTGTCGGATAAAGCAGAGTATGAGTCGGCGGGGTAACTGCTGGGATAACGCCCCTATGGAACGGTTCTTCCGAAGCCTGAAGACCGAATGGGGGCCAACGAAGGGGTACAACAGCTTCAACGAGGCCCAAAGTGCGATAGTCCGCTACATCACAGGCTATTACAGTGCCATCCGGCCTCACTGGTATAACGGCGGTCTGACGCCAAACGAATCTGAACGACTGTACTACTTACAGTCTAATGTGGTGGCCAGTATTAGTTGACCACTACACCCTTTCACGCGCTCAGCCACCTGTTCGCGGTTTTCTGCAGAGTCTGTGTTGGTCAGCAACTGACGGGCTTCTGCCGGGTTTCTCTCCTGCATCCACGCCACCGGCGTCCCACGGCACGTTTATGCCGGGCGAAATGCTTTATCCAGACGCGGAGCCAGATAAATGACTCAACGGTGAAGCGTGGAATGAACGACTATAATCCCACGCTCAACCATTATCTCATCCAGATTTCCAAGCTGAGTGAGTAAGCCAGAAACCAGCGAACACACTGAGCAATAATATCGACAGGATAGTGCAGCGTTTGAAGGCTTTTCGGATCAGCGGCATAGTCAGGTAACATCGAAAAAAAGTATGTTATCTGACCACTTCTTAATGCGACAGAGCCTTTTACCTGACAAATGCTTAATGCAACAGAGCTACTAAATCTGCGTCATTATGCGTTTTCGGATTATAAACTTAACGGCAGTTCAATGCCGATGCTAGCCCCAACATCGTCGCTGGCGCTGTGGTTTGCATCGGTATACCACACGGAGGTATTCAGGCGTACCGTCGGCATGACATCACCGCTCCAGCCCAACTGTACGCCCTTGAGCGTATCGGCGTGCGGGAAGGCTTTATTGATTCGCTGATTCTTCGGATTGACTTCAGCGTAGACCAGCCGCGCGCTCCAGCGCTGATTGTCTTCGGTCACCAGTTCTACCTTGCCGGCATACAGGCGCCCATCGCCACCCATGGCATCACCCAGCGGATAGCCCTGCTGGTAGTACCCATCTTTGTAAATAAAGTGAGTATAGATGTAGTTGGTGCGTCCCATATTCGAGCGGGTATCATGGGCCTCCAGATACCAGTTAACCGCGTTGTTATTCCACTGATGGTGACCTTCCACGCCGCCAAGATACAGATGAGCTGAGGGTAAATATCCGGCTTCATCCTCGCCGATCATCTGACCATACACGCTCACCGGCCAGCCCAGAGTTGGCGCCAGCTTGAGTTTGAAATCAAAACCGGCCAGCTGATTACCGGGATCGTCGGCCGATTCGCCGGTGTTATCATTGCCGGTCAGGCCATCCCAGAAGCTACTGAATGACGAAGGGCGTCCTTCACCGCCCCGCTGCATAATGCGCGAAGCTCCCAATTCCAAAAAGGTGAACGGTGAAAACATCAGACGACCGGCGAAGATTTGAGTATGCGGTACGGCGACGTACTGGTTCATCTGGCTGGCAGAAAGTTGATACTGCCACGGGCCAATCCAGCTTAGCCATGAGGTTTCTGGCGCACGCTGTTCTGCACGCTGTAGAAGAAAACCGGTCATGGGACGCGCGGCATCGGAGCGAATCAAACTCCCTTCATAACCCGGTCCCCACCACTGCGGGATTTGCCCGAACGCCAGCCACTGGTTCCACAGTTTTACCGCACCGTATGCGCCGTTGGCGTTAACCCTGGAACCGTTGTCGATGCGTTTGTCGCCTTCAACATTGCCCTGCAGATGCAGATCCCACCATTCACCGCTGTTGTTCAGAGCGAGAGAAAGCGACTGGTCAGCGGGGTAAGACTGGGCAAACCCTTGCGGGGTTCCCGGCTTATCAGTGGAACTATAACCGGTAACGCGCACCTCGGCTTTGAGCGCCCTTAAACGCTGATTTACCCGTCTCAGAACCACCCGCTCTGCGGATGTAGTCGGATGAGCATTGGCCAACACGCGGTTAATCTCTTCTTCGCTCAAAGGCCAGGTAGACAAACTTAAGGAAAGGATTCCGCGGTCGGATAACCAGGCTAAATCATTGCGGAATTCGTTATCGGCTAGGACAAGGCCAGAGGCGAAACTAGAGGAGCTAACAGCAACGGCAAACGCCATTGAGAGCACTTTATGTGCAAAGTATTTCATCGTTTCAATTCCATTATTTCTCGTCTGAGACTTACATTTTTTTACTTTAATCGGATATGGTAATGAAAATAACTAAGAGCCTATCCCAACAGGTTTTATTCCATACAAGGATACTGTACTGGGCAAGCTAAACAGGACACTTTTTCTCAGTCAGTCGCTCATAAAGAGCAGGAGGAGACTCTGACTCTGGCGCTGAGAGGGGATGAGTGTATATTGCTCTAACTGACAAAGAAAGTGGATATGTGCTGCATGGTGTTTATGTCACAACTGGCGGTGGAATCTTTAAATCTGAAAAAATTCAGATAATAGTGTATGAAAGCCACTCAGAAGAGGATTCTGAACCGCACTGTAGTGGTCAACTAATTTTGGCCACACGACCTGACTGTTCGTGGAACAGCCGCTCTGATTCATTTGGCGTTAACCCACCGTTATACCAGTGGGGCCGGATGGCACTGTAATAGCCCGTGATGTAGCGGATTATCGCGCTCTGAGCTTCTTTGAAGCTGTTATAGCCCTTCGTCGGCACCCATTCGGTCTTCAGGCTTCGGAAGAACCGTTCCATAGGGGCATTATCCCAGCAGTTACCGCGTCGACTCATGCTCTGCTTTATTCGACAGCGCCACAGAGCCTGCCGGTACTGGCGGCTGGTATAGTGACTGCCCTGGTCACTGTGGAACATCACTCCTGTTGGCTTCCCCCGATGCTCCCAGGCCATCTGCAACGCTTTGACCGTGAGGGCCGAGTCCGGCGACGTCGACATCGCCCAGCCCACAGGTTTACGGGCGAACAGATCCAGCACGGCGGCCAGATAAGCCCAGCATTTTCCCGTCCAGATATAGGTCACATCGCCGCACCAGATCTGATCCGGCGCTGTTACCGCGAACTGCCGGTCGAGATGGTTAGGTATTTCAACGTGTTCGTTCCCGCCGCATTTGTATTTATGCGCCGGGGCCTGACAACTGGCGATATCCAGCTCTTTCATCAGCTTACCTGCAAGCCATCGCCCGAGTCTGACGCCCCGGCCGCTGACCATCGTGGCGATACTTCTCGCGCCAGCAGAGCCACCACTGGCATTCCAGACTTCACTGACGAGACTCCGTTTGACGGCCCGCTCAGCGTCAGAATCCCTGCCATTTTTACGAATGTAACGATAACTGCTTCGGTGAACACCGAACAGCCGGCACAATGGCGCTACCGGGTAGTGCGCCCTCAGACTGTCGATTATCGTGAACTTTTCAGGGAGTCCGACATCAAGAGCGCGGTAGCCTTTTTTAGGATTTCAGGTAGAGTCTTAGGGCGTGGTGTAAATTCAGCAGGATGGTGAGAGCCATCGGCTTATCCGGTAAGGTAATGGTTACTAAGACATTATCTGAAAAGGAGTCAACCGATGGCTGACAACAGCATGACATTCAGCAATATCCTGATGCAACTCGGCGGTGAGGACTTTCTGCGTGAACTCACTGAATTTATGCTCAACCGCATCATGGAAGCCGATGTCACACAGCGTATTAACGCAAAGCCCCATGAACGCAGTGATGAGCGGGAGACTTACCGCAATGGCTACTGTGACCGTCAGTACAACACCCGGCTCGGTACGCTGGACCTGCGTATCCCGAAGCTGCGTGAAGGCACCTACTTCCCGTCCTTCCTCGAAGCCCGCAGGCTGTCTGAGAAAGCGCTCAATGCGGTTATCCAGGAAGCGTGGATAAACGGCGTCTCCACCCGCAAGGTTGACGCGCTGGTCCAGTCGATGGGAATGACCGGCATCTCCCGCAGCCAGGTGTCGTCCATCTGTCGTGGCATAGATGAGCGCGTACAGGCGTTCCTGCACCGACCACTGGAGGGGGAATGGCCTTACCTGTGGCTGGATGCGACTTACGTGAAAGTGCGCAAGAACAGCCGGGTGGTCAGCGTGGCCGTTATAATCGCCTGCGCGGTTAACCTGGACGGACGCCGGGAAATTATCGGAATGGGCATCGGCGAGTCAGAAGTCAAAGCGTTCTGGCTGGCCTTCCTGCTGAGCCTGAAGGAGCGCGGTCTGGAGGGCGTGAAGATGGTCATCTCCGACTCGCACAGCGGTCTGAAGGCGGCGATACAGCAGGTGTTCTCCGCCAGCTGGCAGCGCTGCCGGGTTCACTTCATGCGCAACGTGCTGAGCCGCGTCAGCAGGGCGAACCAGTCGGTGGTACGTGCGGCACTGCAACAGGTGTTCGTGCAGACCGACGAGAAAAGCGCCCATGCCACCTGGCGTGAGGTTGCCGGTCAACTGGAGAAGAGCAATCCGGCAGTCACGGAGATGATGGACGAGGCCGAAGCAGATGTGCTGGCATACTTCAGCTTCCCTAAAGCGCATCGGGTGAAGATCCACTCCACCAACACACTGGAACGCCTGAACAAAGAGGTGAAGCGGCGTGCTGACGTAGTGGGCATCTTCCCCAATGAAGAGAGCATAACCCGACTTCTGGGGGCCGTGCTGACGGAACAGAACGAGGAATGGCTGCTGCAGAACCGTTATCTGCCACAACATACTATGACGGAGATAGACCAGGCCGCTGAAACTGAAGTAATCGAGGCGCTGCCACTCAGCGCTTAACAGACATATTACCGGACCGGAAGGCCGGATCTGAATTTACACCACCTTGACAGACTCGACCGGATTTCATTTTCCATTTCAAGGCGTTGTATTTGTTTTCTCATTTTCCTGAGTTCCGTCTGCTCAGGCATCAGAGGCAGCCCCGGGGGCGTTTTCCCCTGGCGCTCCATACGTAACGATTTAACCCAGCGAGAGGCTGAGGTTCATCGCTTTAGCCACTTCACCGTGAGTGTAGTTCTGATCAAGGACCAGTTTTGCCGCTTCGGCTTTAAATTCAGCAGTAAATATTTTGCTCATTGGTTCACCTGTAAGATGTTGAGGTGAGCATATCACCTCTACTCAGGTGGCCAAATTCAGTGTGCCACTACAGAATAATTAGGGCAGCCCTTACGCCTGCCGGGGATCACATTTTTCTGCATATCTGACACTTTGGTTCCCACTACTTATTTGGTGGACACCACTTTGTCGAATACATCAGATTATGACCAGACGGTTCGCGCTGTACGCTTACGCCACCACGGCGAGCCCGAAGTGGTGACCATCGATAAAAGTGGCGCCAATACCTTCGCCCTGGCCACGCTCAATGCCGGCAAACCCGCAGAGGAAATCATCACCATCAGGCAAAGCAAGTATCTGAACAATCTGATTGAGCAGGATCACCGGAATATCAAACGCAGAATTCGCCAGATGCTTGGATTTAAATCGTTTCGCCGTGCGCAGACCCTGCTGGCAGGCATTGAGCTGCTCCACATGATATGCGAAGGGCAGTATCAACATCCGGCAGGTGATGGAATGTCACCGGCAGAACAATTTTATCTGCTGGTTGCCTGAAAAACAGTCAGTGCAACTTCCTCCCCCTCTTTGACATTAATGCGACAGAACCCGACAGAGCATTATGGGGGGGGATAGGTATTGATATGGCCATAATCATCTATCCATGAGAGGGCCTTAACTGTGACCTTCTCTTTTGTTTTTATTGGTAAAAAAATCGTTTTTGCTGACAATGGAGCCCAAAGTCCATCATCAGGTATTTGCTTTAGTTCCGTACCATCACTCAGCGTAATATCCAATAATGTTACGTGCAAAGGCGAGTTATTCTGTACTAACAGGCAGCGCTTTCCGCCACAATCAGATAATGAGAAGCTTAATTCTTTTATACTTTCCTCAAGGGTGATTGCTGCCAGCGTAGTAGGCCGCCAGAATAACTTCAACCGAGTACGAAAAGCTATCTGTAGCGCGCCTTTATCCGATTTACCTCCAACCGATGGAGGGACTTCAAGCGAGTTTAGCCAGAATAAAGATTCTCTGTCATCAGGTAATGTATGTTGATCGCCAGTAAACTGTACCCGCACCGCGCGAGATGTTTTTCCTTCAAGCCGAAAAATCGGAGGTAAAATGATAAACGGTGTTATAAGCTCCTCTGGACGATCAAAAATATTGTCTTCTTCAGTCCACAACTGCAATAAAACGGGTTTCAGCCCTTCATTGTATATAGTAAATGATGTATCGCGCATTTTTTCATTAATTATCACTCGTGTGTGACTAATGTACGTTGCCGACATAGCCGATGACGGCAATAAAAGTAAAATCAGGAAGTAGTTCAGAATATATCTTAGGTGTTTCGCCATGCCCTCTCCTCTATTTATATACAAGGGTGAATGTCACTGCACCGCTGACATCGCCAGAAGAAACATTCTTCGCTGTCTGATATAAACCTGCACGCAGTGGCAGAGTATAAGTCGCATTGTCCTGACCCGGATCATAATCCGTCAGGAGATATGCCGTATTAAACGACAGAGGGATATTCTGATCGTTCAACAGTTGAATTCCTACGCCACTCGCCATTGAGGTGCTCGACAGCGCAAAAACACCGTTGGCGTTATCAATGATAGCTGTGGTCGGCGTAAACAAATAGCTGATGCTCGATAACCCTGCCGGACATTTTGAGAACAATAAATTAAAATCCGTTCTCGCAGTGGTGTAACCCACCCCTGTAAATTCAGATCGTGCTGCCGGAGGTAAGTTAACCTTCACGTCGGAAGTCGTACAAGTACCTCCAGTTACGATGTTCACACCACCAAGAGGGTTTTGAGCAATTATGTAAGACCCACCACCTGGAAAATAGGACAATCCATATTTCTGGTAATGGCGCACATAAATGGGGTCGATAGCCGACACCACCGGTCCAGCAGTTAAGGATTTTGTTGTTTTCACTAATCGAACCTGCACATCCAGTCCAATATTCCACGTTGGGTTACTGCTGTCATAGTTGACATTATAAAATGGGCCGGGTGTTTCATAGGTGCCAGGAATCTTTCCCCTTAGGGGGAACCAGTCACTGGTTTGACCTCGGATGGTATAACGCCAGCGGGCGATATACCCCAGGCCCGGTTTATGCGTTGTGTCATAAATTGTATACGTTTGACCATCGACCTGCGTGCTACCCACTGCAACATATGGCGGGTCGGCCTGAGCCGTCATCCCAACAGTGTAACTCTGATACCGCGAGACGTGATTACATGTCCAGGCGGTAGGATTGGATGATGTCATCCAACCGCCCAGTAGATCCCCGACAACCGCATCTTTACCAACAAGTATCGTTGTCGAAGAAAAGTATTGATAAACGCCATTGGTTCTGTTGCAATTTACCCATGTACCGTCCGCCCGCGCGTATCCACACACGCCTACAAATGCCAGAAAAGACCACGCTACGATACGTATAATTTTTTTCATCCTGTACTGCTCCCGTTACTGGCAAACCGCTCTCAGATGAGGCATCTCGTTAGCCGCAGTATTCTGTTTTGCCGGTAGGTGATAATTAAAGGCACACTGCTTATTGCCGTTATCGCTCCACTGCACATGCAGTCGTCCGGATTCATTTTTAACGCGAATGAATCCCTGACCACCCTGCGTGATATAGCCGACTGTATTATTGTTTTCATCCAATATGGCAGATCCAAATGGCAACGCTTCCTCGGCATGACTGATCGCCATAAGCGCAAAATTGCCCACATCTGTTTTATATTTCATTAGTACGATGGCTCCGGCTGTTGGCACACTATTCTGGCTGGTTACTTCCAGAGAAACATCATTCGATAATCCTTTCGGATCGAGCTCAATGGTATTTTGACGATACGGAGTCAGATAAGGCACGGCGGCTTTACCCGTACTGTCCAGTCTCAGGCTATTATTACTAGTGATCCTCGCCCCCTTGGCATCGTCAGCTTCAATAACCGCCATAGTATCGCCCATTATAGGCGTAAGAACGATGCCATTCTGCCAGGCTATCGCCCCACCCGATATATTCATACTGTATTGCTGATAACCGTTGCCAGCCGAGAAACTCCCCCCTATCGTGCTCCAGGGAGAAGTCCAACTCCCACTCACACCGCCGGTATTCAGATCGTTGGTGTCTTTGTAGTGATCGACACTACCAAACGCGTTATAGGTAAACTGTCTGTCTTCACCCAGCGTACCGACGACTGAGTTCTGTACTCCCTGGTGATTACGAACCTGAACATAGGTTGAATTGAGGTACCCTGAACGCGCGTTACCACCCAGAGGCAAGGAAATACCAATCGCAATTTTATTATCCCAGTGACCGGTCTCCAGATCTCGGGTACGGTTTGCATTAATATTCAGCGTGAACCGTTTAAAGGTGTTGCTGTAGCCAATCCGATATTCTGTATCCTGTCCACTTCTGTTCCAGTAATCCTGAGTGCTGCTGCTGAAATTAAAACTGCCCCAGGTATCGGAGATCGTTTGCGCCGCACTGATCTGAATGCGATTCTTACGGTTAATACTGCTACTGTAAAAGCCACTAGTGCTGCGCTGTTGTATATCACGTAACAGCATCGCATCGTTAATATCGTAATAGCCTGAGCTGGAATAGCGATAGCTGGCCAATGTGATGTTGGTATCAGTTACAGGCAAAATTTTTGCAAAAGAAAACCGAATACTCTGCCCTTCACTATCAATATCATCATGTAGTTTTGTACGTGCGTGCGTGATATCTGCTGATATCGCACCAACAGAAGAGTTCAGGGCAACACCGCCAGAAATCGATTGATAGCCCTCCCCTCCTAAAACGCCGGTGTAACCCGTAATCAGGTTG
Organism: Klebsiella sp. PL-2018; assembly: GCF_019048985.1. Taxonomy (NCBI): domain Bacteria; kingdom Pseudomonadati; phylum Pseudomonadota; class Gammaproteobacteria; order Enterobacterales; family Enterobacteriaceae; genus Klebsiella; species Klebsiella sp. PL-2018. The sequence goes on along the minus strand of NZ_CP077675.1, from coordinate 25,646 downwards.
GTAAAACCGTGGCGCAATGTCCCCAGCAGAATTTCGGGTTCTTCGTTCACGCTGGTGTTACGATATCGCCCGGCCATCAGGGTATAGCGACTCGTACCAGGGCGAAGCAGTTCAGCAATCGATGCAAACGTCACGGTGAAGCTGTGTTCACTGCCGTCCGCCTCTTTTACCGTAACCAGTAGATCGCCCCCGGTACCCGTGGGGTAAAGGTCATCAATAACGAATGGGCCCGGTGGAACGGTTGATTCATAAATTAGCCCCCCATGCTGTGTTACCCGCACCAGAGCATTCGTATTCGCGATCCCGTTAATGATTGGCGCAAAACCGCGCTGTGAGTCCGTAAACATCCGTTCATCGGACATCAGCATTACACCATGGAAACCAACGCTATCGAATACCTGACCATCAGTAGAGGATTCCCCCATTATCAGCTTACCTCGCATGGGAACAATGGCTCGCTCAAGGAAGGTATTCGTATTGTCATAATTCCATCCGCGCCCTTCAGTCCAGTTAAAAGAACCGCGATAGCGCAACCGCCAGACATCCCAGTTAACCCCCCCCCGCAATCCTAAGTATTGCGTAGAGAGTGAATCTGAGCCTGACATCTCAGAATGGTAAGCATTGTAATCATATTGCAGCGTGGAGGCAGTAATACCGTCATCCCACAGTTCAGGGCTGACATAGCCCCTGTAATTACGGATTAAATAAGCCTGTGGGGCATGAATATTAAGACGTTGCGTAGAAACATCATAGTCAGCGGCCAGCGCAGTAGAGATATCAGCCATCTTCACACAGGCATCATCCGATTTTAATTCACGTACAATATCAGGTGTCAACCCATCAGGATTAATTCCGATACTAGAAACCAGTTTCGTGTTAAAGCAGGGTTTGGCTATCGCAGACTTCTTCTCATCTTTTTTGAAATAAACTTCCGTACGACCTTTCCATCTATCATTAACATAAAGATCGACCGTGTATTCTCCAGTAGGTACGGGGTTCCCGTGAGAATAGTTGCTAACATCAATCGCTGAGCGTAAAAATTCACTGTTAAAATGTACTTCTTCATTTTCAGCGACGGCTAGCCGAACAAACATGATAAGTAAAATAACGAATAGAATAGTTCGGGGTAATCTCAAAGGACAAGAAACAACGTTATGGGCTACTTTGTAATTTTTGCTCATTTGTTGTTTCTCCACCATAATCATTTATTACATTATAAAATACTGAAGCACCGAGCAGTTGTGTCGATGTTTTTTTTACTAGAGGAAATACCATTTCACTTTTTGGTTTCATCATACGCTGAGGGAAGTTTTCCACAGATGCTAATACAGTTGCCCCTGTTGTTCGACGAATGTCAATCTTACTAAAGGTGATGTGATAGGGTGAATCGTTCACTATTTTTATGCTGTTCGCTTGTTGAAAAATCTTTAATTCTTTATATGACTGCAATGGTGTTCGTTGCAGATTGCTAGGGCGGTAGAAAAGTTTTATTCGAGTACGAAATGCCAACTGCATATGCGTTTTGCCTGATATTGAATCCTGTGTTTTTGGGGGGATTTCCAGCATGTTGAACCAAAACAAGGACTCTCTGTCCTGCGGCAATGAAGGTTTCGTTGCCAATATTCGCACAGCTTGCCCTTTTCCCGGGTCAATACGAACAACGGGAGGAACAATAAGAAACGGAGTCGTGGCATCTCCTGGGTTTGCATTTGAGTTACCATCATCCATCCATATTTGTAAAAGGTAAGGATTATTCCCTAGGTTTCTTAACTGTACCGTTGATTCATTGTATTTTGCATAAAATACAATGCGTGTACCGTTAATAACAACATCAGCCATAGCATTCAGTGAGAACGCCAAAAATGACAGTGCCAACCCTGAAGATATAATATTTAACATCTCATCACCTTATAATCAAGAATAAATGACGGCGCCTTTAGACCCTATCCCAATAGGGTTTTATTCCAGACAATGACTCTGCATGCAAAATGTAGCATCGCCTCGTAATTCTCTGCCTTTTTCTCCTAACGAGTCAGTGCGCGCCGGAAGTGATTCTTCCACCTATGCGATCTTTCAACAACCCAGCGATGAGCCTTGAAATAACTGTTTTTGAGCGCCCCGATTTCCTTTCCTTGACTGGATGTGAGGTTCATACTGCCACGCTTTCAGGCAGTTTTCCAGCCATTCAGCTTAATAGCTTTTGAACATGCATAAATGGAGCCTGTCCCCCGGCCCGCCGGTCTGTAGCCCGTCGAGCATATCTTCAACAAGCTTTGTGTCGTGTGCATTCGGCCCTAACATAGCGAGCGCAAGCCGCAAGCCGCAAGCCGCAAACCGTTAGCATCGATCATCAAGTTGTGCTTTACGCCCTGTTTTCCCTTTTCGGTAGAATTTCGGCTTGTTTTTTTGAGCAAAGTAGCGGTGATTTTGTCATGCAACCATCTATCGATAACCATGACCAGTCAATGGCATCCAGTTTCTCGCAGGCAAGCAGTCCATTCTGCCAGAAGGGCTTGAAAGCGCTGGCGTCGCACAACTCCTTAAAACAACAAAGGGCTGAGCTTGATAAGCAAATACCTGTCGCATTCAGCGAATTCCACTGGCAACAATTTCTTAGTACGAAGAAAAGGCCGTTCATTGCGGCACGAGTATCAACGCGCTTGCGATGCGTACCCAGCAGATGATAGAATTTATGCTCCGGGAGCATATTGAGACAATATATCCCAAAGGTCATCACTACTCTGTCACTTGCTGCCAGCCATACTTCGCCATCGAAAATTAACGGTACCGAGTATACGATAAATCCTATTGGGATCGACTCTTACTCCCGTCTTTATTACTCGTAAACCATCGTAAAATCGACCTGAGTCGTTACTGAACCAGCAGTAGAGGCGCCAGTAGCATAATATTGCGCAAAGTAATTCAGGGTCCCTTTTTTAGAAGATATATCTACAGGAATATCATTCTGGCCATTCGTTATTGAAGTCCCAGCGACAATGGCTTTACGATTGGCATTTAATAATTGAATCTGCACTCCAGTCGCGGCATCTGCCGCTGTTGAATCAATGTTCAGACGACCGGTTGTGCTATCAACATAAGCGCCAGGTTCGAAGTAGGTGCTGGCGGTATTTAAAGATTCTCCTGAGCAGTTACTCAGCGAAATTGTAAACGGCGTAGCCCCTGCCGTTGCGCCTGGTGTGGCAAGCGTAGTAGACGAAACGGTTGGCAGCGTTACCGTTGCATTATTACTGCCATCATTGACAGAAATAGAACAAGTTGTATCAGTAATGTGCCCGTTAATTGTGATAGTTCCATCTACCGCAAATGCAGAAGTAGTAATCATTACTAATGCAAGTAATTTATAACTATGTTTAAACATATCAAAGTCCTTAATGTTATTATATATGTGAATATTAAGTCTAACTCTTTTTTAAAAAATTATGCATCATTGGCAAAATGTCACGCGAAATAACACATATCGCCCCACAAACACAATGAACACTCACACGCAATATTAAAATTCGCTATTTACATGATATTTTTTATTAAATGGCTGGGGATACCTAGTAACCATAACCTGATAACGAAGATTCTTTTGTATTGAGAGGCCATTGAAATAGGCTCTCACTCAATTCCGGCCAGTTTCGCATGTGCTAGGTGAAATAAATTTTAATCCTGACACCTCTAATTCGCGTTCTTGGATATTATTGTTGCTCTGGTCAATTAGGTTGTTTTAATATAAAATCTATCCGTATCGGTTATATTTTAGTTAGGCACATACAGATCCCATCTGCAACCCATTTACCGCTCAGCAGATAGATGATAGAGTACTTTTCGTATCGAAAGCACGATACAAGCATTTCTACCTTGCTTTAATTTTGATGACAGTTTTCTCCATTCGCCAAAACAACCCGTATGCCGATGATGCAGTCGCTACGCAGTATTCAAGCGTGGTATGGTCAAAGGCAATCCGAACCTCACTATTATCGCATGGCGATTGTTCAGGCTCAGGGCAATTTAAATCCCCCAAAACAAATGTTTCTGGCAACACCTTAATGCAGCAGATCCACTCCGCGAACAAAGTTATACGCATCGCTCGGCTGCGTATTCTGTCATGCAACTATATTTCGATCTATTGTTCTACGGAGGCGACGAATATTAGATAAGACAGAAAATTAAAGCAAATCAAAAAAAGCATAATACATCTTATTCATGATTTATCACTGTTGAACGGATCTATAATGGAGTGCGTGCGATGCTTTCACCTGCCCCACGCAGGAAAACAGAGTAATCATCTTTAACAATGAAAGCTGAAATCGCAAAACGAACAAGATCTCACCGCAATATCTACCAACGGACCCAAACTGGTGGGTGTAGTGGCACACTGAATTTGGCCACCTGAGTAGAGGTGATATGCTCACCTCAACATCTTACAGGTGAACCAATGAGCAAAATATTTACTGCTGAATTTAAAGCCGAAGCGGCAAAACTGGTCCTTGATCAGAACTACACTCACGGTGAAGCGGCTAAAGCGATGAACCTCAGCCTCTCGCTGGGTTAAATCGTTACGTATGGAGCGCCAGGGGAAAACGCCCCCGGGGCTGCCTCTGATGCCTGAGCAGACGGAACTCAGGAAAATGAGAAAACAAATACAACGCCTTGAAATGGAAAATGAAATCCTAAAAAAGGCTACCGCGCTCTTGATGTCGGACTCCCTGAAAAGTTCACGATAATCGACAGTCTGAGGGCGCACTACCCGGTAGCGCCATTGTGCCGGCTGTTCGGTGTTCACCGAAGCAGTTATCGTTACATTCGTAAAAATGGCAGGGATTCTGACGCTGAGCGGGCCGTCAAACGGAGTCTCGTCAGTGAAGTCTGGAATGCCAGTGGTGGCTCTGCTGGCGCGGGAAGTATCGCCACGATGGTCAGCGGCCGGGGCGTCAGACTCGGGCGATGGCTTGCAGGTAAGCTGATGAAAGAGCTGGATATCGCCAGTTGTCAGGCCCCGGCGCATAAATACAAACGCGGCGGGAACGAACACGTTGAAATACCTAACCATCTCGACCGGCAGTTCGCGGTAACAGCGCCGGATCAGATCTGGTGCGGCGATGTGACCTATATCTGGACGGGAAAATGCTGGGCTTATCTGGCCGTCGTGCTGGAGCTGTTCGCCCGTAAACCTGTGGGCTGGGCGATGTCGACGTCGCCGGACTCGGCCCTCACGGTCAAAGCGTTGCAGATGGCCTGGGAGCATCGGGGGAAGCCAACAGGAGTGATGTTCCACAGTGACCAGGGCAGTCACTATACCAGCCGCCAGTACCGGCAGGCTCTGTGGCGCTGTCGAATAAAGCAGAGCATGAGTCGACGCGGTAACTGCTGGGATAATGCCCCTATGGAACGGTTCTTCCGGAGCCTGAAGACCGAATGGGTGCCGACGAAGGGCTATAACAGCTTCAAAGAAGCTCAGAGCGCGATAATCCGCTACATCACGGGCTATTACAGTGCCATCCGGCCCCACTGGTATAACGGTGGGTTAACGCCAAATGAATCAGAGCGGCTGTTCCACGAACAGTCAGGTCGTGTGGCCAAAATTAGTTGACCACTACAAATGCGGTGGCCAGTATTAGTTGACCACTACACTGGGTCGCTCTCGCCGCGGTTTTGGCACCAAAATCCATCTGGCGACAGACGGAAGCGGTCTGCCGTTAAACATCGTGCTGAGCCCCGGACAAGCCCATGAAAGCCTGTTCGCACCACGTCTGCTGGACGGTATTGGTGTTCAGCGCCAGAATGGCAGCATGAAGCGACGTGGTCATGCCGTACTGGCCGATAAAGTCTACTCCGGACATGCTTTACGCAATGACTTGAAAAGAAAAGGTATAAAAACCGTCATCCCTCGCAAATCAAATGAGAAAATGGCGTCAGATGGTCGTTCACAGCTCGATCGTGATGCTTACCGTAATCGCAATGTTGTTGAGCGTTGCTTTGGTCGCCTGAAAGAATATCGTCGCATAGCCACACGTTACGAAAAAACGGCGAGGAATTATCTGGCGATGGTTAAACTGGGTTGTATCAGACTGTTTTACAAAAGGTTATGCAATTAAGGGACACAGCCTAGTGTCCGGTTTAGTAAACCACATCACCCGACACCGGGCAGTAACTCCGCACCATTCGGATGTCGCCTGCGTCCCACAGCGGCTCCGCTTTCTCCCGGGGCGTTTCGCCCCTTTACCCTCTTCAGCCTGCCCGCTCCGTGCGCCTGCGGCATTCGCCGTGCCTTCACGCTAACCCGACCGCAAAAAATACAAGGGTACGCTGTCGCCGCCGTCCTCGCCCATCCGCCGTGATTTTTTTTGATGTTCCTCGCCTGTCCTGCCGTCGTTATCCCGCTCAGTTTTCGCAGGATAACCGTGCGGCCAGCCTCCGCGTTTTCCGGCTGACGGCCTGCGGGGGCGCCCTGGTATTTTCCGCTGTTCGTCGAGTTGTTGTGTCGGCACGGCGAAAGCCGTTTCCGTTCACTCTGACAGCGAGGATACCGCGATGAACACTACCACCACCGTGACACAGCCCGCCGTGTGTCGGTACGTACCACAAATACAACTGCGGGAGCATTGCCGGCGCATGGCTTACGCTCACCGATTACGACGACGAGGCCAGTTTTTACGCCGCCTGTCGCGCCCTTCATGCAAACGAACCCGACCCCGAGCTGATGTTCCAGGATATCGAGGGCATCCCCGATGCGTTCGCGTCGGAATGCTCAATTGACTGGTCTTTTGTTGAGGGCTTCAGGGAAGCCAGCGAGGCCGGAAAGGCGGGGGCGTATGTGGTCTGGACAGAGCTGACGGGCCGCACAGACTTTGACGAATTTGACGACGTCTACCTCGGAGAAACCACCTGCGAGGAAGCGTATGCGATGAACTAGGTCGAGGAGCACGGCTTGCTGGACGGGATGCCGGAAGACATGCGCACTATTTTGATTATTCCGCCTACGGGCGCGACCTGTTTCTGAATGACCTGATGCTGGCTGACGGCTACGTGTTTGCCGATTAACCCATAGGGCGGGGCGCAACCCCGGGTTCTGTCGCATTAATGTCAAAGAGGGGGAGGAAGTTGCACTGACTGTTTTTCAGGCAACCAGCAGATAAAATTGTTCTGCCGGTGACATTCCATCACCTGCCGGATGTTGATACTGCCCTTCGCGTATCATGTGGAGCAGCTCAATGCCTGCCAGCAGGGTCTGTGCACGGCGAAACGATTTAAATCCAAGCATCTGGCGAATTCTGCGTTTGATATTCCGGTGATCCTGCTCAATCAGATTGTTCAGATACTTGCTTTGCCTGATGGTGATGATTTCCTCTGCGGGTTTGCCGGCATTGAGCGTGGCCAGGGCGAAGGTATTGGCGCCACTTTTATCGATGGTCACCACTTCGGGCTCGCCGTGGTGGCGGATGGCTTTGCGGAAGTAAGCGCTGCGCTGCTGCTGCATCCCTTCTGGCGGTAAGCAGGAAATCGATGGTCTGTCCCTCGCTGTCGACGGCGCGATACAAATATTTCCACTGGCCTTTGATTCTGATGTAGGTTTCGTCCATGCGCCAGCGGTGCCCCACGGAACGTTTATGCCGGCGAAACGCCTTATCCAGTAACGGCACCAGGCGGATGACCCAGCGATGCAACGTGGAATGGTCAACAACAATCCCGCGCTCATTCATCATCTCCTCCAGATTAAGCAGGCTCAGGGCATAGGCCAGATACCAGCGTACACACTGGGAGATGATATCGACAGGATAATGTAATCGCTGGAAGGCATTTCGGATCAAAGGCATGGTCAGGTAACATCGTAAAAAAATAGCATGTTACCCAACGATCCCTTAATGCGACAGAAGTATTATATCCCTGAGTTCCCCCTGAGTATACTACTATTCCGAATAGCTATTTAGGTTAGTCAGCGACATCATTGTCAGGAACAAACGAACCAATATTATAAGCCTCCAGCTTTACATTTTTCTTTGAGTTTTTATCAAAATTTAAAATAGTCATTGTTCCCGGACTAGCAGGTAATAAATGTTCTGGTGACAAATTTAAGAATACCTTGCATGCGGCACGAATGACACCGCTGTGAACAACAGCTAATATATCAGTGTCATTATCATAAACATGCCGAAGCAACCCAGCTTCAATTCTATCACAAAAGTCAAACCAGTTTTCCCCTCCCTTCGGAGTGTATGAACCTGTTCGCCATTCATTATACAGTTTAGCTTGAGTCCTCATTAATTCAGGTTTACGACATCCTGTCCATTCACCCATATTTAATTCTCTAATCTCAGCACATCTAATGGCATCTGGGAAACCGATGATTTCAGACGTTTGTACCGCCCGCCCCAAATCGGATGTAACAACGCGAGTAGGGGATAACTGTTGTATAAAGTGTTTTATTTTTTTAGCTTGGTGAATCCCTTTTGGTGATAGTTCTGAATTATCATGTCCTTGCAGACGTAACTCTTTATTCCATAAGGTTTCGCCATGCCTAAGTAATATAAGCCTCATAATACCCTCAATCCTAATTAATATATTCGACACATTTGCAACTTTTTCGCACTAATTAACCCGCCTTGCGTTGTTCCTCTTTCGTTTACGCACAACAACCGCCGAAAAATACTACTCATGGAGATTAAGACTATAATCCATACCCAAGAATTTGGAACCATGTAAATATGGCAAAGGAAATAACCGACGCACCAATAAAACATGTAACCAAACCGTATTTCAACTGGTCTAACACGCTGAAATAACCTGTTGAGAAATAAATCGAATTCACTTTCGAATGGGGAGGTAATGTTATAGTGTAAGTTAATGTAAAAGATGCCGCCAACGCCAAGGTCACAGGATCCATACCCAATGTTTTTGCCAGCGCGATAATGGATGGAATAAGAATAGTTGTTTTAACTGTTTTACTAGTAAATATTAGGTGGCTATACATACAGATAAATACTACAATAATATACACCGAAGTGTGACTCATGCTTTCCAGACCAAGCCCATAGACTAGCTTACTTATTAAAAATTCAGCTCCTTTACTGGATTCCAGAGCATTACCCACAGCATAAGCACCTGCTGCGAAAATCATCAAATCCCATTTAATATTGGATTCAGCCCAAGTTAAAAGACCTATTCGAGGCAATAAGCAAAGAATTGCAGAGATAACTGCGGTCATGTAAACACTAATGCTGAAGCCAAACATGGCCTGATGATAACTTTCTGTTGACCATAAAAAAACAGCGTTAAAAAATATAACCATCGCTTTTTTTTCATTCAAGGTCAGCTTACCTAATTGCTTACGTTCTTCTTTAAGTTTTTCCAGCGAACCTTCAAAATCTATTTCACCTTTAAATTTATAAAGTTTAAACCCAAGAAAAAATGTTATCACCATTCCCAGAATCGCAAGTGGGAAAGATGCAACAAGCCAGTCAATGTAACTAATCGAACCGCCAGCTTGTGAGTTAATGAAACCTACCGCGATAATATTAGCAGCAGTACCTGTCATCACACCCGATGTTGCAATAGCATCCGCTTGAACACCTTGCAACATCATCAGCTTACCGAAATTGCTATTCCCTGGGATAGCTTTGTATACGTTAAGCAAGATTAAACAAATTGGCACCATTAATGCTGCACGTGCTGTCGTCGATGGTACAAAAAATACTAAACTAAAATTAATCAGTATTAGAACAAACAATGCACGTTTTGGGGTTTGCCCAAACTCGGTAATCATCCACAAGGCAAACCGTCGTGCGAGGTTAGATTTGATCATCGCAGCGGTCAGCACAAAGGCCGACACCATTAACCAGATTACATCATAACCTAGTGTTGCAAATGCGATTTTTTCTTTGGAAACTGTACCTGTTAAAACTAACAGTACTATCGCTATCATGGACGTCAAGTAAATGGGTAGTGAACCGCACACCCACATGATCAGTGCAGCACAAAATATCGCAATCGATTGTTGCCCTTGAATCGTCAGCCCGCTTGGAGTTGGCATGAAGAATATGGCAATCATAATAACTAATGCCAGCGGCATTCCAATTTTTTTTAGCGTTATCACTCTCTTTAATGGTGGTTCTGTTTGTCCGGAGGACTGTTGTTTTAATTGTTCTTCCATAGCGAATGCCTTTGGATTGTGTGTAAGGTATTTTTAGTATAAAGAGATAGCACAATAAAAAAAATTGTATTATTTTATTGTCAGTATAAATTATTTTTATGGTGCTGTATGAATTTTAGTCAGTTGAAAACATTCTTACTGTTAGCTGAAGGGCTTAATGTGACAGAAACCGCTGAGCGCTTACACTGCACGCAACCCAGCGTAAGTATAAGACTTAAGAAGTTAGAAGATGAATTGCAAACAGTTTTGTTTGAAAGATTGAACAACCGGCTTTTTCTCACGCCACAAGGGAAACTGTACCAGCAGTACGCATCACAGATTATTAATATTATTGATTTATCTTTCAGACATATGAGACAATTTGATGATCCTTACATCGGAGAAATAAAATTAGGTGCGAGCCATTTTATAGGAGTATATTTCCTGCCCAAAATTATTGGGTTGTTTAAAAAAAAGTACCCATTAGTGAAAATTAGCATAGACATTGCTAAATCGCACCATCTTATCTCAAAATTAGATCACCAAGAATTAGATTTATTGGTGATCGCAGATAGCATACCTTTTGACCAGGATGAGTATATACTGAAGACTTTTTTAGTCGATCCTTTAGTGTTGATATGTTCGCCTAATCATCGGCTGGCGAAGAACAAAACCTGTAGTTTATCAGAAGTTACAAATGAATCTTTTCTAATTAAACCAGAACATTCGGCCACTCGCCGCTTTCTAATGGATAAAATCCGAAGTGGTTTAGATACACAGATTATCAACAACAGCATGGAAATTGATAGCATTGAAGGTATAAAGCAAAGTGTAATTCATGAACTAGGCATTTCAATAGTATCAAGCTTAGCAGTTGAGCAAGAGGTACGTGCTAATCTGCTTTGTGCGCTCACAATTGACGACATCAATCTTAATCGCGGCGTTCGTTATGTTCACCATAAAAATAAACATTTATCCCCCGCAACTTACAATCTATTGATGCTTTTAGAACAAGAAGGATTTGTTGAATAAAATATATATCCTCCGGCATGGCCGGTGGTTTTTCAGATGCGCTTATAGGGGTTCTGTCGCATTAAGGGATCGTGGGGTAACATGCTATTTTTTACGATGTTACCTGACCATGCCCTGATCCGAAATGCCTTCCAGCGATTACATTATCCTGTCGATATCATCGCCCAGTGTGTACGCTGGTATCTGGCCTATGCCCTGAGCCTGCGTAATCTGGAGGAGATGATGAGTGAGCGCGGGATTGTTGTTGACCATTCCACGTTGCATCGCTGGGTCATCCGCCTGGTGCCGTTACTGGATAAGGCGTTTCGCCGGCATAAACGTTCCGTGGGGCACCGCTGACGCATGGACGAAACCTACATCAAAATCAAAGGCCAGTGGAAATATTTGTATCGCGCCGTCGACAGCGAGGGACAGACCATCGATTTCCGGCTTACCGCCAACGGGATGCGGCAGCAGCGCTGCGCTTCTTCCGCAAAGCCATCCGCCACCACGGCGAGCCCGAAGTGGTGACCATCGATAAAAGTGGCGCCAATACCTTCGCCCTGGCCACGCTCAATGCCGGCAAGCCCGCAGAGGAAATCATCACCATCAGGCAAAGCAAGTATCTGAACAATCTGATTGAGCAGGATCACCGGAATATCAAACGCAGAATTCGCCAGATGCTTGGATTTAAATCGTTTCGCCGTGCACAGACCCCGCTGGCAGGCATTGAGCTGCTCCACATGATACGCGAAGGGGAGTATCAACATCCGGCAGGTGATGGAATGTCACCGGCAGAACAATTTTATCTGCTGGTTGCCTGAAAAACAGTCAGTGCACTTCCTCCGCCTCTTTGACATTAATGCGACAGAACCGAATATCGTCGCATCGCCACACGTTACGACAAAACAGCCAGGAAATATCTGGCTGGGTTGTATCCGACTGTTTTACAGAAGGTTATGCAATTAAGGGACACAGCCTAGTAGGCTGTACCACACGCATCTCCTACTGGGATATACTTTCGCAAGGCAACAATAAACTTTCGGTTTTTAGCTTTTAGCTCTCTACTATGCCAGGTTTCACCCGGCAAAACATAACGCATCGTGGCTTCATCATCGGTTGAGTTGCACCCCTGGTGTACGATGATTTTAAAAAAAGTATTCCCGGTGTTTTTCAGTGTTCCGTTAGCCTCATCAATGGTGTAAGCCAGATTTATGTTTCTCGGGCGAACAACCAATATGGTGTCCATAGCGATCATCGGGAGAGCCTGTCCGCCTTTCCCTTGATTACGTCCGGTATACAGCGTGATCGGAATTTCACGAAACAGAATTCGGTAATAGCGTTCTTTATCATCCTGCGGCCCACGGTAGAAAATCTTAAAAAACTCACTCGCCTGCGGAGCCAGTGAAAAATTCAGCGGAGTAAACAGAAGTTCGCCTTCAGAAATAGTACTTCTGTTTTCACCTCCCGGTCCCGGCTTATCAATTTTTACTGCGCCGATACTGTATATATTCTGTTTCTGGCTATCGTTATAGATTCGTTTACTGATAAATGATTTATCCGATGGCATCTCATAAATGGTCGACTCCAGGTAGACTGCCTGTGTAGAGAATGCTGTCAGACCGGAAAGTAGAATAAATACCCATCTAAGCGCCAGACGGCGGCGGTTCATGGCGTCACTCCCACCCAATTCGCCGTGACTTGTATCTCTCCACTGGCGCTGACGACACCTTCCCAGTCAGCGCCGGAAACGGTTAACATCGAACGCGAATCATTCATTGGGAAAAGCAACTTCAAATCAGTAGAATAATAGCTCCCATCGTCATTGTTATTTGCGTCCCAGGGCGTCTGTTGCCACTGCGCATCTCTCATACTGACTGCATCTTCATCGCAGCTATTTCGTTTTTGCACCACGCCCCCCGACTGACTGTTGTACTGCAGAAAAGCGGGAATTGGGACGGACAGCCCGCCTTGCGCAGACGTAAACAGACAGTAAGGGACATTGTTTATCGTCATACTTTCCCCAATAACTTGCGCGGTAATACTGTCGGCCTGACGGGGGCCTGAGACGGTTACGGTGTAATCCATTTCTATAGGATGGGCATCGCCAATCGTGCCACTACCACTCGAAGAAGAAGTGTAATTCGAGGAGACTATACTGATTCCATACTCCTTCGGCACAATATTGAGCTGTAGCGAAGGGGTAAACTGGTAAAATCCAGATTCTGGTGTCACTCCATTTTCAAAAGCAAACGTAAAAGGTTGGCTATTTGATATGCTGATCCCATTGTCCACCATATTTTTCAGGAATGTTTTCGATAAAAATACATAGACATATTTGTTTTCATTACCACTACTAAAAACATTACTATAAACCGATTTAGTGTTATAGTTAGTCCAGGTTTGGCCATCACCAGAATATTTTATTGTGGCAGGGGCAGGCGAAAAACGGAGTAAGCTGCTATCAGCCAACATGCTAATTGTTAGTCTGTTCGTTAATCTGCTTTCTTGCTCTAAAGTATAAGACACCATCTTGCAGATAACACCATCAGCACGGTCGACCACTCCTATCTCACAGTTACCACTGTCTTTATTGATGCTAGGGGTACCATCACTTGCAATAAATAATTCCTGAAATGCATTGGTGGAAAATAAAGAAAGATGAGCTAGTTTACGTACTGAGAATGGTCTGATATACCAATTACCTCTTTCTTGGTCTTTACAGCGCTTCCCATCCGCATAATCGTAATTAATATTGGTTCTACAAAAGTTAAGTTTAAATGTTTCATTGCCCCCAACCTCCATTTTGCGAAAATATTCAAACGCCGAATTTGAAAACGATGCAAAACCATAGATTCCACCGTCAGTTCCTGCTCCGGTTGTTTTGGCATGATAATAACCAAATTGATCGGTAACGTCGCCAGCTATGAAGCCAGATGAAGGGCAATTAGCACCACGAGTACATCGAAGACCACTGAATGGCTCACTTATCGGCGAGTTCTCAATCCACATATCCTTATAGTAAGCGGCAGAGCCGCTCCAACCAATAAAGCCCATATATCCGATGCTAACTTGGTTAGATCCGTCAAGCTTTACCCAAGTGTTCGCCCCACTAAAACGAGGGTTTTGTGCAGATGGTGTTATAAAATATTCGTTATCAATGTTATTTTCTATAAATAAGAAATTGTTACTCTCCAAGGGCTGAGTGGTCGCAGAAAGCGCCCTGGCGGACGGAGATAACCCGATAAGAACACAACCCATAATTAGAGAAATACATTGTTTCATTAAATATACCTTATCGCTGCGCAATTGTGGATTGCGGAGCACATTTCACATCCCCTACCCACGCTGCGCCGCGTGCATTTTCCAGATCTAGTTCAGTTTCGCATCTGATGCCAGTGGCTGAAATTAACGTTATGACCGGATACTTTTTATCGATATCGATAGCAAACTCACCCTTTTCATCTGTACGCGTTTTACCAATGTGATTATGGATATCGGTATTTGCAGCCAACTGTCCATTGGGATAACGAATGCGCCCGAATACGGTGACCATGCTTTTCACTTCAGGGTTGATAACACCCACGTTACCCGGATATAGCGTCAGCTCCTGTTTGCGTCCTGAAACAATATCGAAGCTGTCCTCAGAGTTTTTATCATTAAGGAGTTCCAGATTGTACTGAGCATAGGGCGGCAGTGCAATGAAATTTGATTTACCGCTGAGAAGATAATTGCGGTTATTAATCTTCGCAGCCAGTTTCCCTTCGCCGGTCAAATCTGTTTTCACAATGATGCCAGACCGCTGCCGCTCCTTGCTCAGGCCGAAATCTTTACCTGCCCACGCCAGAGCCCCCTGTGAAGAAAAGTTCATACTGGTGGATTTGTCCGCAGAACGCGTTACCGATACATTGCCGGCGTTATATTTCGTGTCATAACTCAAATTGCCGTTTACCGAATAATTATTGTCGTAATACTGTTCGCCACTCAGACGCGTTGATGCCGACAGTCCGACCGATTTAATCAGGCCCTCAGCATACTGCTTACGTGCGCTGAGATTACCCCGAGTACTGCCATAGCGATCCCGGGAGACGCCCATGTTCAACCAGGATGCCAACGGCAACGATAAATCCAGACTGACATAACGTTCCTGTCGTCCATCATCATTTCGGTTGTTGTAGTAATAACGCTGAATACCTGCACGCAACCCAACCGTGCCATACCTGCCTGAAAAAAGAGTCGTACTGTAGTCCAGATTACGATATATATTTCCCGAGTAGCGATTCTCCGTCTGACTCACGGTGAGCGAGCCGCCATGAGAAATAAACTTTCCGAGGTTAAGAGTCCCGCCAATGGAATAATTATCACGCTCCTGCATGGGCAGACGGTCGCCAATTTTACTGTCTTCACGAGATGCCCAAAGGGAACCATATCCCTCAGGTACATTAAGGTTGATGTTATTGATATTTCGCCATGACGAATCATTCGCCACCAGCGTCTGACTGCCAATGCTTACGTACTCATTCACATTGAGCGTGGCATCCGTTTCATTAACCGCATTATCACCAAAACCGTAGAGCGTGGACTTCAGGCCCAGCCCCGACAATATCGCCAGCGTCACCGATGCGCCCCCACCAGCAATCCAGGTCTGCTCGCTGCCCAAATCCTGATAATGATTACGCTTATAACTCACACGGTCATAATCCAGTGAGCCACCAAACAGTTGCCACGAGAGCTGCTCAATCCCGGCAGTTTGTTGGCGGGCAAAGATTTTATTAACCCTGCTGATACGACTATTAATTGTCCTGCCATTGACCACGATATCTACCGTGACGTCATAAACTCCATACGGAAAACGACTGGTATCAATTTCATAACTGCCCATATTAAAGTTCTGGACGCTGAGCAAACGCCCATCACGGAAGACATGAACCTCGCCAGCTGCTGGCAAAAATACGGTAATCGGCGTGAGTGAAAGCGCGGTATTCTCAACAACCGTACTTCCTTTGTTTCCGTAGCTCACACCGTAAATTTTCCCGCCATTCAGCGCATTCAGGCTGGCAATAGACTGGACATTCCAGGTGTCGAGCATCCCAAGCGCCAGTCGATACCCGTCATAATCACGCTCATACATCGCACGATAGAGTGTACTGGTGCCGTTGCTGTCGCCGATGCCGTAAAACGAACCGTTAATGTTGATATGGTGCTCGCGCAGCGATGTAGTATTGTCCACCGTCAGATAGCTGCGGGTACTGCTGCCATTATGATAATCGTTGTAGTAGGTACCAAAGCTATAATTCAGGACGTTAGAGAGAAACTCCACGCTGGAAGGTCCAAGCAAACTACTGCGTGGGACAATCGCCTCAGTTAACGCATCTTTACTGACAATCATCTCCAGATGAAATGAAGAAACGTTGAGCTGCAGGCGTGCATTGTCCGATAGCTCGATATTTGTGTTATCGTGAAATTTCACATCACGAATTTTTTCTACCACCGCACGAGTTTTTCCAGATAACACAGTATTATTAGGCAATTCAGCAAGAGCCAGTGATTTAACTGTAATATTACCATCAACAAGCGAAATTACCGCATCGGCAATTTTTTGTTGACTTTTCTCGTCAGTCTCGTTGTAACGAATATATACAGGCACCGTCATTCCCTGCTCCAGTGAACGGGCGAAAGCGCTTGGAATAATGTAATTAGCCACTTTTACTGGGGCTGCATGTAAAAATCCTAGTGTCGTCGTGAGAAAAATGCAAACGCTACCCTTTACAATATTTTTAGTTGCTATGCCCATGATAAAATTCCGGTAATCAATTTTTTCAGTACAGATGGTAGCTATCGACCATCACTTCACTGTAATAAACTGCTTACCGTGCCAGATACCGATGTGTGAACGGTTATTGCTAATGTCAGTAAACTGTAATTGTATTTTCGTACCCGGCATAATGTAATAACGTTCGCGACAACCTCGTCCCTGATCGTGAGCCTTATCCTTACATGCGCCATAGGCGATCACACGAAACGAAACATTGCCATTATTGGTAATAACATCGCCATTTCGGCTATATTCGAAACGCTCTTTTCGCGGCGCGACCACCAGAATAGTACCAATTTCAGCCGACGCTGTTGCAACCGCCATTTTATTCGCCCGGGTTTCCGCGCTCTCGGTGACCGGCTCATCTATCCATTGCAGACGATAATAACGCTCGATATCATCTACAGGTCCCTTATAAAAGAAGCGAAATACATCCTTTGCCTGACCGGGAAGAATAAGATTGGCAGGTGTAGAAAGTAACTCTCCAGAATTGACAGGATTTATTTCGACGCCTCCCGCCAAAGGTGATGACAATTGTTTTACCGAAACACTGATATAACGCGCCGCATCAGTTGTATTAGTGATCTCTTTCGATAATGAACTCTCAGCAGAAGTCATTATCGATGTGATTTCACCTACATTAATGGCCCATCCGGGAAAAGATGCTACTGCTCCAACGAACATCGCTGTCGGTAAATATTTTTTCATGACACTATTCCTGATAAATAAGGGAGAAACAATTCCCCCTTATTTTTTTATTACTTAGGCATCCGGAGACGGAGTATTCCAGGTTGCAGTAAACTGGACTTTAACATCACCAGACCAATAGCCGTCAGGCAGTGCAGCAAACTCATCTACCGGGTCCTTATCAGGACCAGTCGCTGATTCGATGGTGAATTTGAAGGTGGATTTATCGCTTACACGAGATGTACCATTATAAGCACCGTTAGCCACTAGGTTTTCAAGACCAGCTGTCTTAGCTGTGGAAACCAAAACGGTATCAGTTGTTTTATTGAGTGCCGTACCGTTCCATGCCACCCCTACGCCAAGTGTGGAGGCATCCTCACCACTGCCTTTGATTAAGGTGTTACTGATAATCTTAGCTGCCAGCGAAAAATCGGTTGCTGTATCTTGCCCGGTAATGGACACATCAAAACCACTGTCCTGAGCGTTAAAAGTATTCAGTGCTTCGGCATACTCGAAAGTCAAAGAGCTTAACGGAGTGACAGTCAACAGACTGGTGGTGTCTTTTGTAGCCGTAGCATCCCACGAAGCTGTTGCTGAAGCTGTAACATCTGCCATCGCGCTTGTTGCAATAATAGATGAGGAAACCAGAGATGCTACTAAAAACATTTTTTTCATTATTTTCATCCTAAACAATTGCCTTTGCTTGCCTTGCCTTTGCTTGCTTTGGCTTGCTTTGGCTTGGCTTGGAGCCTATCCCATTAGGGCTATTTACTTGCCATTTTGAACCTAGTCAGAGCTCAGAATCCTCACGTACGAAGTGTACGCCCCAGTTTTTGCGCGTTGGTCGTGTTCAAACTGTCGGAGCCAATTACGCCTGCAGGAATAGGCTCTTAATCGTTAATCAATTACTAAAACACAGTAACTACTGTATACCAATTTCCTAACCTTGATCCAGCATTACTGACCATGCCCCTGATCCGAAATGCCTTCCAGCGATTACATTATCCTGTCGATATCATCGCCCAGTGTGTACGCTGGTATCTGGCCTATGCCCTGAGCCTGCGTAATCTGGAGGAGATGATGAGTGAGCGCGGGATTGTGGTTGACCATTCCACGTTGCATCGCTGGGTCATCCGCCTGGTGCCGTTACCGGATAAGGTCTTTCGCCGACATAAGCGCACAGTCGGTCGGCGATGGCGTATGGATGAAACCTACAGTGTGCCCGGAGTTCAGGGGTAGAGTCTTAGGGAGTGGTGTAAATTCAGCAGGATGGTGAGAGCCATCGGCTTATCCGGTAAGGTAATGGTTACTAAGACATTATCTGAAAAGGAGTCAACCGATGGCTGACAACAGCATGACATTCAGCAATACCCTGATGCAACTCGGCGGTGAGGACTTTCTGCGTGAACTCACTGAATTTATGCTCAACCGCATCATGGAAGCCGATGTCACACAGCGTATTAACGCAAAGCCCCATGAACGCAGTGATGAGCGGGAGACTTACCGCAATGGCTACCGTGACCGTCAGTACAACACCCGGCTCGGTACGCTGGACCTGCGTATCCCGAAGCTGCGTGAAGGCACCTACTTCCCGTCCTTCCTCGAAGCCCGCAGGCTGTCTGAGAAAGCGCTCAATGCGGTTATCCAGGAAGCGTGGATAAACGGCGTCTCCACCCGCAAGGTTGACGCGCTGGTCCAGTCGATGGGAATGACGGCATCTCCCGCAGCCAGGTGTCGTCCATCTGTCGTGGCATAGATGAGCGCGTACAGGCGTTCCTGCACCGACCACTGGAGGGGGAATGGCCTTACCTGTGGCTGGATGCGACTTACGTGAAAGTGCGCAAGAACAGCCGGGTGGTCAGCGTGGCCGTTATAATCGCCTGCGCGGTTAACCTGGACGGACGCCGGGAAATTATCGGAATGGGCATCGGCGAGTCAGAAGCCAAAGCGTTCTGGCTGGCCTTCCTGCTGAGCCTGAAGGAGCGCGGTCTGGAGGGCGTGAAGCTGGTCATCTCCGACTCGCACAGCGGTCTGAAGGCGGCGATACAGCAGGTGTTCTCCGCCAGCTGGCAGCGCTGCCGGGTTCACTTCATGCGCAACGTGCTGAGCCGCGTCAGCAGGGCGAACCAGTCGGTGGTACGTGCGGCACTGCAACAGGTGTTCGTGCAGACCGACGAGAAAAGCGCCCATGCCACCTGGCGTGAGGTTGCCGGTCAACTGGAGAAGAGCAATCCGGCAGTCACGGAGATGATGGACGAGGCCGAAGCAGATGTGCTGGCATACTTCAGCTTCCCTAAAGCGCATCGGGTGAAGATCCACTCCACCAACACACTGGAACGCCTGAACAAAGAGGTGAAGCGGCGTGCTGACGTAGTGGGCATCTTCCCCAATGAAGAGAGCATAACCCGACTTCTGGGGGCCGTGCTGACGGAACAGAACGAGGAATGGCTGCTGCAGAACCGTTATCTGCCACAACATACTATGACGGAGATAGACCAGGCCGCTGAAACTGAAGTAATCGAGGCGCTGCCACTCAGCGCTTAACAGACATATTACCGGACCGGAAGGCCGGATCTGAATTTACACCACCTTGACAGACTCGACCAGTTCAAGGGCGAGCATGGACGCTCAAATGAACCACGAGCCTGTCTGGAATATTGAACCGGTAGCTCATGACGAGTAACCCTACAATCCCGCCTGGTGTGACGGCGGAGAACCTGAGCGGCAGTGACCTGCGGCATGCCCGCAGGGTGATGTAACCCGCTGACAACGGGGATTGAGGCGAGATCACTAAGCCGAGATGATCCTCAAGGTTGAGTACTGAAAGGCTGAAGAACATGAACCCGTTAATCCGCCTCTGTGGGTTGAAAATGTCACCACGGCCTATGTGATCTGACAGGCCGTGCAGAAGGAACTGACACTGATAGATATGCCGTGTCGGTCAAAAGTGTTTTGACATGTAAGCAGAACACCGGGACAGCAGCGCCTAACACGCTCGCGTTGCTGACTTCTGCCAACTTGCGGCAAGCAAGGACAAAGAGTGCGACGGGCAGCCTCCTCAGTATGTTTGAGTCCAGACAGGTGAACCGGGGAAGGTCAGTGTCGGATGTTAAGGGGGCATGGCTCCGATGACGCGCTGGCTGGCGGAGCTTCCGTAGTAGTCCGCGATGGGGAAAGCCTATTACATGGCGAAGGGGAGCAGTTTAAATGTGTTTGCGAAGTGGATTAACTGACCCAGTGAGGTGAAGACCTTTGATAATCAGCGAAATGCAACGCAAGCTTGCCACATGGGCAGCAACTGATCCGTCCCGACGGATTGAACGGCCGATGCGTCTGATAACACAACAAGAATGGCTGGCTGAAGCGGCGCGGATCACACTTTCATCAAAGGGGGCTCATACCCCCGGCGTTGACGGTGTGAACAAAACAAAGCTACAGGCCGGACTGACTGCTGAGCTGCAAAGGCTCAGCCAAGAACTTCTCTCGGGTCACTACCAACCTATGCCAGCCAGACGGGTTTATATCCCTAAAAGCAACAGCAAACTGCGGCCTCTGGGCATCCCCACGTTGCGGGATCGTATTGTTCAGCGGGCCATGCTGATGGCAATTGTAGTGGCACTCTGAATTTGGCCACCTGAGTAGAGGTGATATGCTCACCTCAACATCTTACAGGTGAACCAATGAGCAAAATATTTACTGCTGAATTTAAAGCCGAAGCGGCAAAACTGGTCCTTGATCAGAACTACACTCACGGTGAAGCGGCTAAAGCGATGAACCTCAGCCTCTCGCTGGGTTAAATCGTTACGTATGGAGCGCCAGGGGAAAACGCCCCCGGGGCTGCCTCTGACGCCTGAGCAGACGGAACTCAGGAAAATGAGAAAACAAATACAACGCCTTGAAATGGAAAATGAAATCCTAAAAAAGGCTACCGCGCTCTTGATGTCGGACTCCCTGAAAAGTTCACGATAATCGACAGTCTGAGGGCGCACTACCCGGTAGCGCCATTGTGCCGGCTGTTCGGTGTTCACCGAAGCAGTTATCGTTACATTCGTAAAAATGGCAGGGATTCTGACGCTGAGCGGGCCGTCAAACGGAGTCTCGTCAGTGAAGTCTGGAATGCCAGTGGTGGCTCTGCTGGCGCGAGAAGTATCGCCACGATGGTCAGCGGCCGGGGCGTCAGACTCGGGCGATGGCTTGCAGGTAAGCTAATGAAAGAGCTGGATATCGCCAGTTGTCAGGCCCCGGCGCATAAATACAAATGCGGCGGGAACGAACACGTTGAAATACCTAACCATCTCGACCGGCAGTTCGCGGTAACAGCGCCGGATCAGATCTGGTGCGGCGATGTGACCTATATCTGGACGGGAAAATGCTGGGCTTATCTGGCCGCCGTGCTGGATCTGTTCGCCCGTAAACCTGTGGGCTGGGCGATGTCGACGTCGCCGGACTCGGCCCTCACGGTCAAAGCGTTGCAGATGGCCTGGGAGCATCGGGGGAAGCCAACAGGAGTGATGTTCCACAGTGACCAGGGCAGTCACTATACCAGCCGCCAGTACCGGCAGGCTCTGTGGCGCTGTCGAATAAAGCAGAGCATGAGTCGACGCGGTAACTGCTGGGATAATGCCCCTATGGAACGGTTCTTCCGGAGCCTGAAGACCGAATGGGTGCCGACGAAGGGCTATAACAGCTTCAAAGAAGCTCAGAGCGCGATAATCCGCTACATCACGGGCTATTACAGTGCCATCCGGCCCCACTGGTATAACGGTGGGTTAACGCCAAATGAATCAGAGCGGCTGTTCCACGAACAGTCAGGTCGTGTGGCCAAAATTAGTTGACCACTACAATATGTAGTGGCACACTGAATTTGGCCACCTGAGTAGAGGTGATATGCTCACCTCAACATCTTACAGGTGAACCAATGAGCAAAATATTTACTGCTGAATTTAAAGCCGAAGCGGCAAAACTGGTCCTTGATCAGAACTACACTCACGGTGAAGCGGCTAAAGCGATGAACGTCAGCCTCTCCGCCATCAACCGCTGGGTTAAATCGTTACGTATGGAGCGCCAGGGGAAAACGCCCCCGGGGCTGCCTCTGACGCCTGAGC
This sequence comes from Klebsiella sp. PL-2018, assembly GCF_019048985.1. Taxonomy (NCBI): domain Bacteria; kingdom Pseudomonadati; phylum Pseudomonadota; class Gammaproteobacteria; order Enterobacterales; family Enterobacteriaceae; genus Klebsiella; species Klebsiella sp. PL-2018. The sequence goes on along the minus strand of NZ_CP077675.1, from coordinate 2,893 downwards.
AGACGGAACTCAGGGAAATGAGAAAACAAATACAACGCCTTGAAATGGAAAATGAAATCCTAAAAAAGGCTACCGCGCTCTTGATGTCGGACTCCCTGAAAAGTTCACGATAATCGACAGTCTGAGGGCGCACTACCCGGTAGCGCCATTGTGCCGGCTGTTCGGTGTTCACCGAAGCAGTTATCGTTACATTCGTAAAAATGGCAGGGATTCTGACGCTGAGCGGGCCGTCAAACGGAGTCTCGTCAGTGAAGTCTGGAATGCCAGTGGTGGCTCTGCTGGCGCGAGAAGTATCGCCACGATGGTCAGCGGCCGGGGCGTCAGACTCGGGCGATGGCTTGCAGGTAAGCTGATGAAAGAGCTGGATATCGCCAGTTGTCAGGCCCCGGCGCATAAATACAAACGCGGCCGGGGAACGAAACACGTTGAAATACCTAACCATCTCGACCCGGCAGTTCGCGGTAACAGCGCCGGATCAGATCTGGTGCGGCGATGTGACCTATAGTGTGCCCGGAGTTCAGGGCGGGCATGGATGCTTAAATGAACCGCGAGTCTGTCTGGAATATTGAACCGGTAACTCACGATGAGAAACCCAACAATCCCACCGGGTGTGACGGTGGAGAACCTGAGCGGCAGTGACCTGCGGCATGCCCGCAGGGTGATGTAACCCGCTGACAACGGGGATTGAGGCGAGATCACTAAGCCGAGATGATCCTCAAGGTTAAGTACTGAAAGGCTGAAGAACATGAACCCGTTAATCCGCCTCTGTGGGTTGAAAACGTCACCACGGCCTACGTGATCTGACAGGCCGTGCAGGAGGAACTGGCAGTGATACGTAAGCACTGCCGGTCGAAGGTGTTTTGACATGTATGCGAAACACCGGGGCAGGCAGCGTCTATCACGCTTGCGTTGCTGACTTCTGCCAACTTGCGGCAAGCAAGGATAAAGAGTGCGACGGGGCAGCCTCCTCAGTATGCCTGAGTCCAGGCAGGTAAACCGGGGAAGGTCAGCGACGGATGTTAAGGGGGCATGGCTCCGATGACGCGCTGGCTGGCGGAGCTTCCGTAGTAGTCCGCGATGGGGAAAGCCCATTACATGGCGAAGGAAGCAGTTTGGAATGTGTTTGCGACGTGAATTAACTGACCTAACGAGGTGAAGACCTTTGATAATCAGCGAAATGCAACGCAAGCTTGCCACATGGGCAGTCACCGATCCGTCCCTACGGATTCAACGGCTGCTGCGTCTGATAACACAACCAGAATGGCTGGCTGAAGCGGCGCGGATCACGCTTCATCAAAGGGGCCCATACCCCCGGCGTTGATGGGCGTGAACAAAACAATGCTTACAGGCCAGACTGGCTGTTGAGCTGCAAATCCTCAGGGATGAATTACTCTCAGGCCACTACCAGCCCTTGCCCGCCAGACGGTTTACATCCCTAAAAGCAACGGCAAACTGCGACCACTGGGTATCCCCGCGTTGCGGGATCGTATTGTTCAGCGGGCCATGCTGATGGCGATGGAGCCGATATGGGGAGAGTGATTTTCATACGCTCTCATATGGCTTCCGGCCTGAGCGCAGTGTCCACCACGCGATCCGCACGGTGAAATTACAGCTCACAGACTGTGGTGAAACCCGGGGACGCTGGGTGATTGAAGGCGACCTGTCCAGTTACTTCGACACCGTACATCATCGACTGCTGATGAAGGCTGTACGCCGCAGGATCAGTGACGCACGTTTCATGACTCTGCTGTGGAAAACCATCAAGGCGGGACATATCGATGTCGGTCTCTTTCGGGCGGCCAGTGAAGGTGTGCCACAGGGCGGTGTTATATCGCCGCTATTATCGAACATCATGCTGAATGAGTTCGATCAATACCTGCATGAGCGCTACCTGAGCGGGAAAGCCAGAAAAGATCGGTGGTACTGGAATAACAGTATCCAACGGGGCCGAAGTACGGCGGTCAGAGAAAAACTGGCAGTGGAAACCCGCGGTGGCGTACTGCCGCTATGCCGATGATTTTGTCCTCATCGTCAAAGGCACCAAAGCACAGGCGGAAGCCATCAGGGAGGAGTGTCGGGGTGTGCACGAAGGCAGTCTGAAACTCAGGCTGAACATGGATAAGACTAAAATCACCCATGTTAATGACGGCTTTATCTTTCTGGGGCACAGGATCATTCGCAAACGCAGTCGTTATGGCGAGATGCGAGTGGTCTCAACGATCCCGCAGGAGAAAGCCAGAAACTTCGCCGCATCGCTGACAGCACTGTTATCAGGCAACTACAGTGAAAGCAAAGTTATGGCAACAAACTCAAAACTGGGGCCATGTTCTATCAGTTCGTTGATTTTAAGGCCAAAGTCTTCAGTTATATCGACCGTGTCGTGTTCTGGAAGCTGGCTCACTGGCTGGCCCGCAAATACCGTACAGGTATCGCTTCCCTGATGAGGTGGTGGTGTAAATCACCGAAACCGGGTCAGAGCAAAACGTGGGTTTTATTTGGTAAAACCAATCACGGCAAGCTCAGCGGCGAAATACTGTACCGGTTGGTGGGGCAAGGCAAGAAGCTGTTCCGCTGGCGGCTACCCGAAGGTAATCCCTATCTGAGGGACGGAGACCAGAAACACGGTATACATCGCGCTTTACAGAATGCCGGCAAGCCCGCAGAGGAAATCATCACCATCAGGCAAAGCAAGTATCTGAACAATCTGATTGAGCAGGATCACCGGAATATCAAACGCAGAATTCGCCAGATGCTTGGATTTAAATCGTTTCGCCGTGCACAGACCCCGCTGGCAGGCATTGAGCTGCTCCACATGATACGCGAAGGGGAGTATCAACATCCGGCAGGTGATGGAATGTCACCGGCAGAACAATTTTATCTGCTGGTTGCCTGA